>DATCYX010000190.1:0-9217 GCA_036526235.1 Anaerolineales bacterium
ATCCCGGTGCTGGATGTCGGCTTCGGCGTGCACTTCGAAATAGGCCAGCGCATCGAGACTGTCCACACCATAACGCAAGCGCAATCCTTCGATCTTCTGCCGCGAGACTTCGGGCTGCTGGCTTTCGTAGGCATATAAGGCTGCCAATGCCGCCGCACTATCACCCTGGGCAAGCCGGTCGAAGGTGTTCACCATTTGGATTGCGGCAGGTCGCGCCGCTCCGTTGGCAATATTGGCAGGGTCCAGGCCCAAGCCTGCGGCGAAATCCAGCCAAAGTTCCGGATGGGGTTTCGGATTGGCGATCTCATCCGCCAGGTTGCGCTCAAGCTCCTGGCGCACGCCGTCATCATCGGCGGCATCGATGGCCGCTTTGAGATAGCCGGGGAAGGATGCCACGTGGGGGTAATACACCTCGGCATATGTAGCGAGCTGGTCGCGGGTTAATTCACCTCGCTGCCATGCCACGTAGAACGGGTGGCACAGGATCGAGCGGGAATGGATGAGCTGGTCAAGCTGGGAAAGGGTCTCTTGCGGGTTCATGGTGAAATTCTCCTTTGAAGTGATGAAATAGTGTCGTTGCTCAGAATAAATATACCAATTATTGTCCAATTTATCAATGATTTATCGGCAGAGATACTGAGCTACTCTCGGCTGTTGACATCAATGATTGATGGAACATCGGCCCAAGAAATTGAGCTCTCAACCGCGCTGCCCACCCCACAGAAACATATGATCAATAAAAATCTAACAATCCTTACTGAAAATATCAAACTTCTCCGACAGACAATCGGTTATGGGCTGGTTACAATGCTACCTGTATGTAACAAATCCATTTCTGCTATGGATAAAAACACCTGGAGATTCAAACTATAATGATCAACTTGTTTAACCTAACTCGCAATCAACGCCTGTTTATAAAGGGCCAGTCGTTTATCTTGCTGCTCGCCTTTTTGTTTGGCGTGATTGCACCAGCTTTTCAAACTATTACAGCTTACGCCGCGGGCGGCGATTTCGCTAACACCGATTTTGCTGCTTCCGGCCCGTATTCGTATGACCATGCCATCGGCGGCGGTGCCTATGACGATGGCTCAAACAGCAAGGCTACCGGCCTGGTCGAATCGTTGGAAGGCTCTGAATTTGCCTGTGGCGACGTGGTCACTTTCCTCACCGCCATCAAGATCAGCGCCAAACCGGTCCATGCCAACCAGGTCGCTGAGTTCGACTATAAGTTCCTGGCTGATAGCACCGGTCAATCTGGCGCGGCGATCACTGATATCATCGATGTCAGGGTTAACCGCGGCGTGGTCTCCAATGGAGCAGGAGCTGGCGGCACGGATGCCGGGCTGATCGATGACGGTGGCAGTGTTGCCACCCTGGTCAGCGAGACAGTCGTCGGAACGCTCTTCACCCCCGGTAGTGAAGTCCACGGCACCGTGCGGGTGACCGATCTTGAAGCCAACGAGCAGGTCATCCTGCGCATCGATGTCCGACTCTCCTGCCAGCCTGGCACCAGCCCAACCGGCAACCTACAAGGCCAGCTCGACGCCGGGCGTGTGGTTTCCCCGGTCAGCGATACGATCAACACCGGTCAACAAACCATCCCCTTCTTGAAAATCGGCGATCTTTTGGGTGCGGGCGAACCGCTGCTCTCGATCAGCAAGACCGTCACTACCGCAGATGGCATTTGCCCAGGTTCAGAGACCCTGACCGTCAATGCTGGAGATACCGTCAAATACTGCTACACGGTCAGTAATCCCGGCACAGCAGAGCTTTACAACGTTACGCTCGTGGATGACAATGGCACCCCGGCAAACAGCGTCGATGACTTCTCCGTCTCGCTAAGCGGTCTGACTTCTGGTGGTCTGCTGGCAGGTGATTCTGCTACAGGCAGCGCCCTGGTAACCCTCTCTTCGGCTGGCACCATCACCAACATCGCCAATGCAAATGGCAACAACAACCAGAGTGGTCAGAAGCTGGTATCCTACAACGACCAGGACAGCGCCACCGTTTTTGTGATGGGCCCGGCCAACAGCGCGCCGGCTGCCGTTGACGATAGCACCACAGTTCCCGAAGACGGCTCTGTGACTATTCCTGTCACAGGCAACGACAGCGACGCGGACGGCAACCTAGACCCCTCAACCGCGACGGTTATCGACGCGCCGATGTACGGCACGCTAGTAAACAACGGCGACGGCACCTTCACCTACACCCCCAACCCTGATTACAACGGCTCCGACAGCTTTTCCTATCAGGTATGCGACGTTTACGGCCTGTGTGACACCGCCTTGGTGAATATCACGGTAACGTCGGTAAACGACGCCCCAGTGGCAACGGATGACACAGCCAGCACGTTAGAAGACACATCGCTGGTGATCAACATAGTCGACCTGCTGCTCAATGACCTCGATGCCGATGGCGATAGCCTGACCATCACCGGCATTGTCAGCCAGCCCCAACACGGCACACTAAGCGACAATGGCGACGGCACCTATACCTACGCTCCTGCCCAAGGCTTTTTTGGTGAAGATAGCTTCACCTACACAGTGTGTGATCCGAGTGGCGCCTGCGACACTGCCACAGTGATCATCACCATTACCCCGGTCAATGACGCCCCCGAGGCGAGCGATGACAGCGCAAGCACCGAGGAAGACACTGCCGTGACTATCAACGTGCTTGGCAATGACAGCGACCCGGAGAACAACCTGGATGCCGGCTCTGTTACAATCGTTGAACCACCAGCCAACGGTTCGCTTGCAGTCAACCCAGATGGTAGCGTCACCTTCATCCCCAACACTAACTGGTCAGGCACCGACAGCTTCACCTACCAGGTTTGCGACAGCGCTGATCCGGCTTTGTGTGACACTGCCACGGTCATCCTCACGGTGATCCCGGTCAATGATGCCCCTGTGGCAAATGATGACGCCGCGACAACCCTAGAAGATCAGGCCGTAGCAATCGCTGTACTGTCCAATGACACGGACGCGGACGGTGATGCCCTTTCGATCAGCAGCTACACCCAGCCTGCCAACGGCTCGGTGGTGCTGAACGCTGACGGCACATTCACTTACACACCCAATTCCAACTGGTATGGTACCGACACCTTCAACTACACCGTCTGCGACCTCTCCGGCGCCTGTGACGAAGCCATGGTGACTGTGGAAGTCCTGCCGATCAATGACCCACCAGTAGCAGAACCTGATGCTGCGACCACAGCCGAAGAAACATCGGTGAAAGTTGACGTAGCGATGAATGACTTCGACGTGGACGGCAATCTGGTCCCATCCAGCGCTTTGCAGATCAGCGAGCCTGCCAACGGCAGCCTGATCAACAATGGCGATGGCACCTTCACCTACACCCCCAATGAGAACTTCAACGGCTACGATAGCTTTAGGTACCAGATCTGCGATGCCGAAAATGAGTGCAGCACCGCCGAAGTGACCATCTACGTCACCCCCGTAAACGACGCCCCAGTAGCGCTGGACGATGCAACCACAGCAACCGAAGACACACCGCTGGTGATTAATCCGATCGACCTACTGGGCAACGACAGCGATGTCGATGGCGACAGCCTGAACATCAGTGGTTTTACCCAACCATCAAACGGCACGCTGACCTACGAGAACGGAACATTCACTTACTCTCCGAATGCCAACTTCTGTGGTAGCGACAGCTTCACCTACACCATCTCGGATGGGGAACTGAGCGCCATCGCCGCCGTCACAATCGAGGTAGTCTGCGTAAATGATGCCCCGGTAGCGTTGGACGATGCAACCATAGCAACCGAAGACACACCACAGTCCTTCAATTCCAGCACCCTGCTGGGCAACGATAGTGACATCGACCGCAATAGCCTGCTTATCGACAGCTTCACCCAGCCTTCGAACGGCACCCTGGTCGACAACGGCGATGGCACCTTCACCTACACCCCAAATGCCAACTACTGTGGAAGCGACAGCTTCACCTACACTATTTCAGATGGGATGGGTGGTACCGACACTGCCACCGCTACAATCAATGTAGCCTGTGTCAACGACGCGCCGCTAGCCCAGAATGATGCCTACAGCACCAATCAGAACACCAAGCTGACCGTTGCTGCCCCAGGCGTACTTACCAACGACTCCGATCCGATCGAAGGCAGCCCGGTATCAGTCTCTAGCTATGATACGAGAGGCACCTTCGGTGGCACGATCGTGATGAACCCAGATGGCTCGTTCAGCTATACGCCTGCTAAAGACTTCGCCGGTTACGACACCTTCACTTACACCATCACCGACGGGCAGGGTGGTAACGCCACCGCCACCGTCACCATCACCGTGGCAGCCAAGAACGGGCGTTCCATCGCTGTTTCCTGGGGCGACTGGACTAAGTCTGGGGACCAACTCAGCGGCTACTTCAACGTGCAGAACATGAGTGGCGGTGGGTACGCCGTCCAGCTCACCAGCTTCGAAATTCAGGTCCAATACAAGACCTCAGGCGGTAATCTCTGGACGGATGTGGCGGTCAATAAATGTTTATTCAACCCGGCAGCTCCAACTCTGCTGCAAACCAGCAAGACGATCCAGTTCTCTGGCTGCCAGTTGGGAAGCTCAATCCCAGCAGGAGCGACCATCCGTGTGACTGCCATCGTTGGGATCTTTGGCCACAAGGATCAGGGCCAGCTCAAACAGCTTTTCCTCAGCCGCCTATCCAAGTAAATCCAGCTCAAAGCAAATAGCTGAAGGATGGATCATCTCCCAATCTCCCTTCAAGGGGGGTTGGGAGATTGCGTTTTAAGGCTCAAATAAATCTCTTGCGGTATAAGGAAAATAGGGTATTTTAAGTGCACCCAGAAACAGGTTGCTATTCAACACGGCCTTGCAGATAATTGCTACGGATATTATGATTAAACAACTAACTTCTGTTAATATACATCGAGAGAAATCGATCGTTGTATCTAGTATCTAGTTCTGGAAAGAAGCGGGTTTAACAAAATTGCCCTATATCCTAATTCTCCTCCTGCTGTTAAACGCTGGGCTTGCCATTCTCCTGATCACGAAGATCGCCCAATTGCCACGAACACCTAGTACGAGGGCATTAATCTTATTAGCACTGGCTACTTCGTTGTGGTCAGCGGGATATGCAATGGAATTTTATAGCCCCAGCCTGGAGATGATGCTCTTCTGGGCAAAGGTTGAATATCTTGGGATCGTTACCATACCCGTTGCCTGGTTCGTGTTTTCATTGTCCTACGTTAGTCCCCTAAGTTATCTGGAAATTTTCCGCGGCAGGTATTTATTGCTCTGGATTATCCCTGGGCTCACATTGGTTATGGTTGTGACAAATTCTGTTCATGGTCTTATCTGGAGCGAGATTTCTCTCGCTCAAGTTGGTCCATTCTCAACACTGGCTTTGAATTATGGTCTCTGGTTTTGGGTCCACCTGATCTACTCTTATACACTTCTCCTGATAGGCTCGATTTTGCTCGTGAATGTGCTGCTAAATACTATCCGGTTTCAACGCTGGCAAACCGGTCTGGTTCTGATTGCCATCCTCATTCCTTGGATCAGCAATTTCTTATATATTTCCGATTTCAATCCGCTGCCTTATATTGATCTGACACCATTTGCGTTCTTCTTTGCATGTATGCTGTTATTTATAAGCCTTTATCAATTTAGCCTGGGATCATCCATGCCAATTACGCATAAGTCTATGCTCGAGGGGATGTCAGCAGGGATAATGGTTCTCGATTCGCAAAACAGGATCTTGGATTTAAATAAGGCTACCCAAAAAATTATCGATCTGCCAGGTACCAAGGCAGTCGGATTGCCTATTACACAGGTCATGCCATGGATGAGTGAACAAATCAGCTTGTATGCTGGCAAAGAATTTATCACCAAAGTGCAGGTTGGCCAGGGAACCGACCAACATACTTACCAGGTATCTATAACACCGCTTTCAGGCAGGGATGATTCAATTAGAGGCAACCTATTGGTTGTTCGAGAGCTAACCAAACAATCCGAGGTGTCCAAAAATAGTCAACAAACTGATTGGATGCAAGAAATAATAAATTTGGAACCAGACGCTATGTTGCTCCTAAACCGAGAGGCCAAAATTTCCCTGGCGAACCTAGAGGCTGAGAACATATTCGGCTACTTGCGCGACGAGATGCTTGATCTAGGTCTGGATTCTCTGATACCGGAACGTTTTCACCACCAGCATAGGGAAAATGTCGGAACCTATTTTTCTGATCCGGTTGCCAGGCCGATGGGCGCACAGATGAGTCTTTATGCAAGGCGGAGAGACGGCAGTGAATTCCCTGTTGACATCAGCTTGAATCCACTAAAAATAGGAGAAGACCTATTCGTAGCCTGCGCGGTGCGGGATATCAGCGAGCGAAAACGGGCGGAAATGGCATTGCGAGAGCGCGAGGAGACCTACCAGGCGTTATTTGAACATTCCAATGACGCAATATTTTTGCTTTCTCCCTCAAGGATCCACCTACAAGTTAATCAAAAGGCCGCCGACTTGTTGGGCTACACCCGGGAAGAGCTAATCGGGATGAGCATATTCGACATTGTTGTACCAACCGAGTATCCAGAAGCTTTGAACAGGTATGCCAGTTTGACTAGGGGAGAGAGAGTGCCTATATATGAACGCAACTTCCGTAAAAAAGACGGGAGCACCATAACGGTTGAAATCAACCTCTCCCTAATAAGAGATAATGATGGCAAGCCGGTCATGATACAGAGCATTGTGCGCGACATCTCAGAGCGAAAAATGATCCAACAAAAACAGCTCGAAATGTTAGAAGAGATAAAACATTCACGCGAAAATCTGAGAGTGATGGCTGCACGCATCGAAAACACCCGCGAGGAAGAGCGGCGCGACCTAGCTGATAAATTACATGACCGTGTCGGCCAAAACTTGACTGGGATCAATATAAATTTGAATATCATCAGCAACCTGGTGATAAGGGAAGATTTCAATGCAATTCAAAGTCGCCTGGAGGACACCATTGAACTGGTCGAGGAAACCACCCGCCTTGTGCGCAATGTAATGGCTGAACTGCACCCGCCCTTGCTGGACGATTACGGGCTGTTCTCGGCTCTGCGCTGGTACATCGATAAATATTCCCAGCGCACAAATATTCAGACGATATTATTGGGTGAGGAGTGCCAACCCCGCCTTCCGGCACATGTTGAGCTGGTTTTATTCCGCATCGTTCAGGAGGCGTTAAATAACATCACCAAACACGCCCAGGCAGACCAGGTCACGGTTACATTAAATTCGACCTCTCAAATTGCGACCTTGAGCGTCAAAGACAATGGCAGGGGTTTCGATGCGGTGCTTTTATCGAAATCGGATAAAGAGCCACATTGGGGGCTGCTCAACATGCAGGAAAAGGCGCATTCAATTGGAGGTCGAATGATGATCACCACGGCTCCAGGCCAGGGGGTGAATATCTCGGTTGAAGTACCAAGGGAAGTGAGAGATGATTAAAGTATTGCTGGCAGACGATCACACCATCATCAGGGAGGGATTGAAGGTCTACCTGGAAATGCAATCCGAAATCCAGGTCGTGGGTGAGGCGACCAACGGGAGCGAGGCCGTCGAGAAGGCCTGTCAATTGGAACCAGATGTCGTGGTGATGGATATTTCGATGCCCGAACTAAACGGCATCGAGGCAACCAAAAAAATAATCCAGAATTGTCCCCAGACGCGGGTGATTATTCTCTCCATGTTGGGGACGCCAGAGCACGTTTTCAAGGCGTTGCAAGCAGGCGCGCTGGGTTATCTACTCAAAGAATCAGCCAGCCGGGACGTCGTGGATGCGGTCTTTTCTGTCTATGCAGGCAAACGCTATCTTTCGGAACCGATCACCAATATCCTGGTATCGGATTATCTCCTGATCCATGGTTCGGAGAACGTGCAAGATCCGCTGGAGAGCCTGAGTCAACGGGAACGTGAAATCCTTCTGTTGGTTGTGGAAGGGAAATCCAGCGCTGAGATCGGTAAAATGTTATACCTTTCGCCAAAAACGGTGGAGACCTACCGCAGCCGGATGATGAAAAAATTAGGTGTCTCCGATCTAGCGGGGTTGGTGAAATACGCCCTCCAACATGGACTTATAGATTAAGAACTGTTCACGAGTCGTTTGCGCTGCTTGAAGCAAACTTGGGTGGTCTAGTTCCCGTTTGCTCAAAGGGTAGAAAACCACAAAGCGCTCGACAAATATATCAAGCGCTTTGTGTGGGGAGAATGGGACTCGAGCACACAGCCTACTGATTCGAACTCAGGGAGCAAAGATATCCAGCGCCGCGTTCACCGCCTGCAGCAGCAGCTCCACTTCGGCATAGTCCCCCGATCGCAGGCGCTCATCCGCTGAGAGCAGGAGTGTCTCCAGGATCACGTTCAGCGGGGCGGATGGGTGCCGCAGGTAGTCTGCCACAATCGCCCGCTCTCGCATCTCTTTCCCATTGGGCAGCGCTTTGTCCATTGCATCCACCTGGTCGGGGCCAGAGCGGATATCGCAGTAAAAACCGTTGAAAGCTTTGTAACCCCAACGCTCTTGACCACTTCGGGCTTGCAGCGCAAGAGCCTGCTGTGGCCGCAGGTCTTGAAGTGGGGAGAGATCTCGATTTAGATCGTGTCGCGGCAAAGCATCTTACAGAAATAAGCAGCGAAGGCCGACTATTTGTGGATCTGACTCGACAAAAACGCAAGTCAGATCGAGACAGTCAACGCCTGATACCTGGCGTATGCGTCATCCCATCCGGAGTCGTTGGAAGGCTCCCAGGTAGTGATTTGGCCAGACTTGCGTACCAGGCTTCTCGCTTCTTCAAGCGAGGTAAGGTGACCCGTAGCAATCGCCTGCACCAGGATGTTCCCAATGGCGGTTGCCTCCACCGGCCCAGCAACCACAACCCGCCCTGTGGCGTCGGCTGTCAATTGGTTGAGCAATTGGTTGCGGCTACCCCCACCGATGATGTGGATTACGGGTAATTCCATATCCGATATCGCGCTGAGCTGTTCAACCGTCCGGCGATATTCCAGGGCTAGGCTCTCCAGAATGCAACGGGTGATCTCTCCATTCGAGCGTGGAACGGGTTGGCTCGTCTCCTGGCAAAAACTCTGGATGCGGCTTACCATCGTGCCCGCTTGAGCATCGCTGGGGTGTAAAAAGCGCGGATCTGATGGGCGCACAAAGGATTGGAGTGCCTGGGCTTGAGCTGCCATC
>DATCYX010000191.1:0-4710 GCA_036526235.1 Anaerolineales bacterium
TGTGCGCGAAGGGGTGCGTGTGGCGGCGCTGGTCATCAGCCGCCAACTGATCGAAAATCCCGGCCTATCCGGTTTCGCTCCTATCGATTCATCCGGCATCATGGCCTACCTTTCTGCCTGGTTGCCGCTGGTCGATCTTTACCTCATCTGGCACATTATCCTGCTGGTGCTTGGCGGGCGCGCTGCCAATAGCCTGACACCAGGCAAAGCAATGAGCGGAGTAGTTTTAACCATGCTGGTTATCCTGGGACTCCAGGCACTGGTAAGTTTCTTATCCACTCAATTGGGCAGCTTGACCATCATCCGTCCCTTCTTCTAGACCACCATCGAGTCTAAAAGCAATATGGAGCCCTTTATTCGTATATCGGGTCTGCGCAAGACCTACAAAATGGGGCGGGTGGCTGTGCACGCCCTGGATGGAGTCGACCTGGATATCCCACCCAACAGCTTTCTGGTGGTGATGGGCCCTTCCGGCTCGGGAAAGAGCACCCTGCTGCACTTGCTTGGCGGGCTCGACCGCCCAACAGCGGGACATATCCAGGTGAACGGGGAATCCCTAGAAACTCTGGACGAGAACGCCCTGGCAGTCTTCCGCCGGCGAACAGTAGGCTTTATCTTCCAGGCGTTTAACCTGATCCCCAGCATGACCGCCCAAGAGAATGTAGCCTTCCCGATGCAATTTGCGCGCGTCCCCCGCCGACAGCGCAAGCAACGCTCGATGGAAGTGCTTAAACTGGTCGGTCTGGATGACCGTGCCAGTCATCGCCCCACCGAGCTCTCCGGCGGGCAACAGCAGCGCGTGGCCATCGCCCGCGCCCTGATCAACAACCCGCATTTAATCCTGGCTGACGAGCCAACCGGTAACCTGGATACCACGAGCGGCGCCAGTATCCTGCAAGTGCTTTCCGGTTTGCATCAGAGTGGTCGCACTGTGGTAGTGGTCACCCACGATGTGCGCATGACCGAGGCTGCCACTCATGTGGTCAATCTCTTGGATGGTCGCATTGTGGATGGTGCGTAATGTTGAAAACGGATTTTGGGAATGGATGGTCTCATGTCTTCGATAAAAAATTTTCTCACCGCCAAGACGCTGAAAACGCAGAGTACCCAACCTATGAATAAAACATCTAAAATCATTCAAATCGGCATGCCCCTTCTTCTGGTCATTGCTTTGTTCGGGCAGACGACCCCAGCGCTAGCACAACTGGCAGTTTCCAGCGTGCAGCCAAGCACAGTGGTCAACATCACGGATGTGAACCTGGTGATAACAGGCGCTGAGTTCCAGGACGGCGCCTCGGTTGTGTTGCAGGGTCTTGGGGCTTTGAGCACCACTTTCATCAGCAGCACAGTGCTCAACGCCGAGCTGCCCGCTGGGGCATCGCCGGGCGTTTACACGGTCACGGTGGTCAACCCCGATACAACCTCAGCCTCTTTGGATAATGCCATCACCATCCTGGAGCCAACCGCTACCCTCGAGCCGGCCACACCAACTGCCACACAGGTCGCATCTACCACCCGCCCGCTGATTGTTGTCGACACCTACAGCGCCAGTGAAGACACAATATACGCTGGCCAGGAGTTCAACCTGCAGATTCGTCTCAAGAATGTTGGCGAAGATACCGCGCTGAACCTGGTAGCCACCTTCACACCGGGCGATTTCGTCCCCCGTAAGAGCGGCGGAGTACAGGCGATCAGCGAGATTGACCCCGACGAAAAGAAGAAGATCACCCAAGCCTTAACCGCCAGCCCCGATCTGACAAACAAGAAGATCGGCGCGCTGGTTATGCAGGTCTCCTACATGGATAGAGATGGCACAAGCTACACAGAGACGTTCAATCTCAGTCTGCCGGTCATCTCATACGGTAGTGGAGTGGCAGCCACTTCAACACCCACCCCCACCTCACCCGCAAGCAACCGCCCGCAGCTCGTCATCACCGCTTACGGGACAGACGTGCCTGTACTGCAGCCCGGCTTTCGATTCCAGCTTCACCTGCAGGTGAACAATCTAGGCAACATGGATGCCAAGCGCGTCTCCATGATCTTAGGAGGTGGGAGCAGCACAGGCGGTAGCGTGGACGGCACCCCTGAAGCAGGCGGAATTTCTGGCGCCAGCGGAGATTTTGGCGACTTCGCCCCAGTGGATTCGTCCAATGTGCAGTTCCTGGGAGATATGGCTGTCGGAGCGGAATTCGAAACACACGCCACTTTAATCGTCAATGCCGCCACCGAGCCAGGGGCTTATCCCTTGAAGATCACTTTTGCCTACAGTGACGAGAAAGGCAAGCTCTATAACGACGATCAGGTGGTCACGCTCCTGGTTTATACCACTCCCAAGGTAGATGTTAATTTCTACCGCCAGCCTGACCCGGTCTTCGCCGGCCAACCCGGCTTGCTGCCCCTGCAGGTGGTGAACCTGGGGCGCAAGTCGTCTGTGCTGGGCAACATGAAAGTGACCGCCGAGGGCGCACAATTCAGCAACAACGTCATCCTGATCGGGGCATTGGATATCGGTGGGTACTACACGCTAGACACCACAGTCACCCCAGACCAGCCTGGTCCTTTGACCCTGCTGATCACCATCGACTACACCGATGACTTCAACCAGCAGCAAATCATTTCGCGCACCCTGACTTTGAATGTCGAGGAAATGATCATGCCCGAACCAGGTCCAGGTGGAGGCGGCTTTGAAGGCGGCGAGTTCATGCCTCCACCTGTTCAAGAAACCTTCATGCAAAAACTCTGGCGCTTCATTAAAGGACTGATTGGCCTGGACAGCGGCGCTCCTGCACCGGGACCAGGCGAATTCCCACCCGGCGAGTTCCCTCCGGGCGAGATGCCACCACCCGTTGAATCCATTCCAGGCTCAGGACCAAAAGGGTAATCTGTTAAAGATTGGTGATTGAAGATTTTTGATTTTGGATTGTCGTTAGCTAATCTGCCTATTCTTCGATAGATCGGCTTGATGACCCGTTGAACTACTTATGAGATTTATTGACCTCTTGTTACTTATCCTGGATAACCTGGCGCGACGCAAGGCGCGGGTAGCCCTCACCGCCGTTGGCGTGGTGATCGGCACAGCGGCGGTGGTCGTGCTGGTCTCGCTGGCTATCGGATTGCAAAGGAACGCCAACGAGCAGCTATATGGTATTGGAGACTTGACCCAAATCCAGGTCATGCCCAATTATGGGGAATTCGGTCCAGGGCCAATGATGGTCGGCCCTGGAGGAGGTGGCGGAAGCAGCCCGCCCCCCAATCAAAAATTGATTACCAACGATTCGTTGAGCGAGCTTTCTGCCATACCTGGCGTGGAAGCTGTGATCCCCCGAGACTACCTCAACGCGGGCGGGATGATCTCATACCAGCGCCTGGAAGGGTACGCCTCAATCACGGGGATAGGTCTCTCAGATCTAAGCGTGTTGGGCGTAAAGGCCATCTCAGGCACATTAGAGCTGGAAAAAGGCACGACGATTGTCGGGGCGTTGATCAAGCAAAACTTCTACGACCCCCGCTGGCGCCCGGGTATGGCGCAGCCCGTGCTGCCTGACCTGATGGATGCTACCTTGAAGCTGACCTTGATCAAGTACACCCAGGATGGCACCGAGGTGCGCAAAGTCGTGCCCATTAAAGTTACCGGGGTTCTGGCAGAGGAACGCGGCGAACCGGATTACACCATGTACATGTCCATCGAGGATGTGAATGTATTCAACGAGTGGGCATTAGGGCGGCGCATCAACCGCAATCGCGATGGCTACTCACTGGTCATTGTCAAGGCACAGGATGCCAGCCATGTCCTGGATATCGCCGATACGATCGAAGGTCTGGGATACATGGTTTATACACCGGCTTCCTTTGTCCAGGGTATCAACAGTTTTTATGTGATCTTACAAGTCATCTTCGGGGGAGTGGGGGCAATTGCATTGCTGGTAGCGGCGATTGGCATTGCCAATACCATGGCCATGGCGATCCTGGAACGCACCCGCGAGATTGGCTTGATGAAAGCCATTGGCGCTACCAACCGGGACGTGCTCAGCGTTTTCTTGGGCGAGGCAGCCGGGATCGGTTTTCTGGGCGGGCTGGGAGGTGTCCTGCTGGGATGGAGCGCTGGTCAAATCCTCAATGTCTTGGCGCTGGCCTATCTGGCCGGGCAATCCGCACAGACAGGTGGATTGCCGCCCTCTGTGGCCGTCTACACCCCACCCTGGCTACCGGTATTTACCCTGATTTTTGCCACATTCATCGGACTCATATCTGGGCTGTACCCAGCCCTGCGAGCGGCTACACTGATCCCCGTCAACGCCCTCAAGTACGAATAATTCAAAAGTGAGCAGTTGATGTGTTGGGGGCTTGTTTGGTGATTCCTGCCCAAACCCCCACCTTCCGCCTTCAGCTACGTAATTCCACCAATAAAAAATCCCCTTCTGATTGAAAAGGGGATGATTTACAAAAGCAGCTTATCCAGCTTTCTCCCCTCTAGAGGGGAGAAAGGGTGAGATTGATGGCTGGGGTCTATTTGCTTGAGCGCACCTTATTCTGCAGGGTGCGGTCCAGAATATTTTCCAGCTCGCCTTTATCAAGGGACTTTCGCTTCGCCTTGACATTAGCGGTGGATTCTTTCGATTTGGATTTGTCCATCGCCTCTCGCATGGCCATCTCCATGGCAGTAGGCACAGCGACTTCTTTAGCGATTTCCTCTTCCTGCTTGTCTTTCTT
>DATCYX010000192.1:0-3956 GCA_036526235.1 Anaerolineales bacterium
GCCCTTCGTCCCGCGCGCAAACGCCCCGCTGTGACAGCAGTCCAGGATCAGCAACTGGCGCTGCGAGCGGCTGTTGTTCATCTCGTCGGTGATATAGCTGGCAGAAATCGCCGTGCCGCGCAGCAGCTTGCTGTCGGTATCTCTCACCGCCAGGTAGAGATGCCCCTGGTCATCCAGCACGCCGTGGCCAGAGAAATACAGCAAAAGCAGATCTTCGCGCGCCTTCTTGGAGAAAAAGCTGGCGATCGA
This sequence comes from Anaerolineales bacterium, assembly GCA_036526235.1. Classification (GTDB taxonomy): domain Bacteria; phylum Chloroflexota; class Anaerolineae; order Anaerolineales; family UBA4823; genus DATCYX01. The sequence goes on from DATCYX010000192.1 coordinate 250, forward strand.
GCGCCGGATGATGTGGGAAGACATGTTGACGAGCACGTTGACATCGTCAAAGCCACCCAGCTCCGGGTCTAATAAGATTTCCCCCAGCGCCCCCACGTCGGCATCGGGGGTCAGCAAGCGTGATAGCGCCCCGTCCAGGTAAGCGCTGTTGCCAATGATCAGTGCCAATCGCTGACCCATGGTATCACCCCACCAATGGTTGAATTTCCAATACCCAGCGAAAGCAGCAATGCAGGCGTGATTACTGAGTTTGTAAATAGAGCGCAGTTTGGCGTCGTTGTTCTCTGCGATTAGTATAGCATACATGTCAAGATTTTCGCAGCAGGTACATAAGCTGGAATCGTGCAAGGTGTTGTGCGCACCACATACATTATTCAAGTTTCATGTTAATTTGGCGCTCTCCGGGTGTTGACTCCCATGAAAATTTGCGTTATTCTCAATCTTGACACTGGTATCTGATGAATACCAGACGTGGAAGGCTAGCCAGATAAGACCTTTGCAGGCCGGAAAACGGATAAAAGGCTTCATAACCGGTGCGGCGACTGGCTCGGGAATATACCTAGATTGTTCAGAATGGAGCGATTGAGATGAAAGCGACATCCAAATTCACCAAAGAGATCTTATTCCTCGTTGCCCTGGCCCTCACCCTTGCCCTGCTTGCCGGGCTGTCTGGCAATGGCGCACGTCCGGCAGCCGCCCGTCCGGCGTTCCAGGAGGGCACCTCCTCCCCGGCGCTCACACAGGAACCTCCCTCCCCGGCGGTCCCGCAGGTAACGCCGAGCTTGACGATCCAGAAGATCCGTAATGTGGAACTGGCGTATGACGCCGATGGGGATGGAAATATTGACCCAGGCGACAAGGTCAGCTATACGATTAGGTACCAGAATACAGGCCCGGAGCCAGTTACAGGTGTGACCATTGAGGATGCTTTTAGTAAGGAACTGGTCGCTAACGTGAATGGAACACCAATGATAGATGCAGTAGGGGCAACTATTGAAGCGGAAAAGATTATCTGGGTGGTGGAAGACCTTCCTCCCGGCAGAGATGACCAGGTTGACTATGTGATCACAATAAAAGGAACCTTGACCCCTGGTCCATATACTCTCAATAACGCCGCCTCGATTTTAATCAATGGAACTCCCATTGCGAAAAGCGTCGTCTCGGAGGAAGTGGTAGTGCCGACAGCCACGCCTACACCCACCTCCACCCCGTCACCTACCCCAAGCCCCACGGTACAACCAACATCAACTCCCCCTGTGACCAGCGTAGGGGTATCGAACCTTCAAGATCCGCGCATTCTTTGGCCGATGGTCTTGGCGACACTGGCCCCTGTGCTGGGAGGGCTCGTCGTCTTGGGCCTCATTGCCATTAAACCTGAAATCCTCGAACAAGAGGAGCGGTCCAGGGTCATCCGCGTGGGCTTTGTCGTCACCTTGACGGTGGGGGCCGTCCTGGTGATGGGCGTCTTCGGCGGCATCGAGCGCGGCGCCGCGGCCGGCATCCTGGGCACCGTCGCTGGCTACCTGCTCCGGGGCGTCAAAGAGGGCTGATCTCTTCAGCCGCGCCTCCCGATCCCCCGCCGGATGGGGCGTACCCGCCCCGTCCGCCCCTTGCTGGCTGACAAGCTTGCTTACAATTTTTTTATAAAACAACATTTTTGGAAAATTTTCTGTATACTCTCATTACACATTATTGATATAACTTGAATGTCACCCTTTTTACACGGCGCGGTATGGTCCATGAGCTTGGCACAATGCTCTTCTAGGATAAGCTCCGGTAGGTGGGCCTGAACGGGGGGCACAATCAGCCGTAGCCAATCCCTCATATCAAAGTTACTTTAGTTCAGCGTCTTAGCGGTTGCTTGGTTGTGGGCAAGTTCTTTCATCGCCAGCGCGCCTGCGCGCTGGAAGGGCGGAGCACGGCAAAGGAAACGCACACGGGGGAATATGGAAGCCCGTTTGGGAGGGATCAGCCGCAAGCCAGCAATCGCGGAGCCCACAACCATCCCGGTGGATTTTCTCCACCACCGCATTGTGGTAGTAGTCCCGGCTTACAACGAAGAGCGCTTCATCGGCAGCGTGGTGCTTAAAATCCGCAAATATCCTGTCACTGTGATCGTGGTCGACGACGGCTCGACCGACGACACCGCCTACGTGGCCCAGGCAGCCGGGGCGATAGTGGCGCGCCATGAGAAAAATCAGGGCAAGGGCGATGCTTTGAACACGGGTTTCTGCCAAGCCCGCCAGCTGGAGCCAGAGGCCATCGTCATCATCGACGGCGACGGGCAGCACCTGCCCGAGCAGCTGCCTCACCTGGTGCAACCCGTACTGGCAGGTCAGGCCGATCTTGTGGTAGGCTCACGCTACCTGAGGAAAGATTGCCGCGTGCCGCGCACCCGCCTTATCGGTCACTGGTTCTTTAACCAGCTCGCCCGCCACGCATCGGGAGTTGGGGTCAGCGATTCTCAGTCCGGCTTCCGCGCCTTCTCTCCCCGCGCTTACAACGCCGACCTGTTCCATTGCTCCGACTTCTCCGTCGAATCGGAGATGCAGTTCCTGGCCCGCGAGTACGGCCTGCGCGTGGCAGAGGTGCCCATCACCATCCGCTATGAAGGCCCGCCCAAGCGCCCTGCCCTGCAGCAGGGGCTGGTGGTGCTCAACGGCATCCTGCATATGGTGGGACAGTACCGCCCGCTGTTTTTTTTCGGCGTGCCGGGGGCTGCGTTTCTATTGACCGGGCTGGGCTGGGGCCTGTGGGTGGTTGAGCTCTTTATGCAGACGAAACAGCTCGCCATCGGCCACGCCTTCATCTTTGTCCTCCTCTTCCTCACCGGCCAGGCCATGCTCTCCACCGGCTTCATTCTGCACTCGGTGCGCGGCCTGCTGCACGACATGCTGCGCGGGCGCGTGAAACCCAACGGTGGGTAGAGGAATTCGGGCTTGATCAGCAGCAGAGTATTATCCGCACCCTTGAGATGATATATCTCAAAATCGCAACCTATAAAAATATTCGGTCAATGCCAACGTAGTGTGGAAAATGGTTTACTTAAAAAATAGTCTTACAAAGCCATTGTTCACAAACGCTTGGTACTTGACCAGTGTCAACCTAATGCAAGCGTTTGTTGGATTCGTCTTCTGGGGCTTTGCCACACGGCTATATCAATTAGAGGATTTAGGTATTGCATCCGCGACTATATCTGCCGCATCGCTAATTTCCGGAATAGCCAATCTAGGGGTAGGGGTAGGATTGATCCGATTTCTCCCAGTATCGCGTTCTCCTAGACGCTTGCTCAATACAGCTTTCACCTTTAGTGGCATTACTGCCCTCCTATTCACTGGAGTGTACATTGCTGGAATAAGATCCTGGTCTCCATCACTGGCAGTTTTGAGTGCCAATCGGATCTTGATACTAGTTTTTGTTCTGTTTACATTGGCGATGACTTTGGAGCCCACACTTCAGATGGCGTATACAGCCCGAAGGAGGGCTGTTTACGCCCTCGCACAAACAAGCATTATCAATATTTCACGATTAGTTCTAGTTGGTATATTCACTAAATTCAGAGTCGTCGGCCTCTTACTATCGATCAGTGTTAGTGTCATCTTTGCGATAATCCTCGGTCTTTTCTTCTTCCTTCCAAAAGTAGAGCAGAATTATTGGCCTCGACCAGAATTTTTTTTACTGGATTTTTTTGAGGTCATCCCATTTTC
>DATCYX010000193.1:0-2705 GCA_036526235.1 Anaerolineales bacterium
GCTGCCTTCGTCCGGGCGCAGAAAGCCGTCGATACCACCCAACGAAACCTGGATATATTGCAATCTCCCGCCTCGCAAGAGGGTATCGAGGCTGCCCGTACCACGGTGCTCCAGTGGGAGCACAGCCTGGAGCTCATCCGCCTGGATATCGAGCGGGTACAGCGCAAGTTGCAGAAGGATGAGGATGCCTATTCACCCGGGGAAAGCCGCGATTTATATAAAGCACAACTCGAAAGTTTACTTCAAAAGCTTGTGACTTACCAACGATTATATGAAGATGCAGTAGCAAGGTACCAACGACTCCAAATGCCGCCGGACCCCAATGACCTGGCGGTGGCAGAAGCCAAATTGAAGCTCGCCCAGGCGCAGTTAAGCCAGGCTCAAAGTGACTGGGAGCGCGTGAAAGATGGCCCCAACCCGGCGGATATAGCGGTGCTCCAGGCCAGGCTGGACGATTCCCGTCGCACAGCCGAGCACCTGAAGGATGGCCCCGATCCAGATGAAGTTACTGCAGCACGAGCACGGCTGGCTGCAGCCCAGGCCGCGCTTGACCTGGCACATATCAAAGCTCCCTTCGACGGCGTGATCACCGAGGCTGCCGCACAGCCTGGAGACCAGGTTCTCCCTGGGGATGTAGCTTTCCGGCTGGACGACCTGTCACCGTTATGGATAGAATTGGACGTCTCGGAGATCGAGGTCAACCGTATCCGTGAAGGCCAGCCTGTAATCATTACGCTGGACTCATCGCCAGGACGCCAATATAATGGCGAGGTGGTCGATGTTTCTGCAGTCGGCAAGATCTCCAGTGGAGTGGCTTCATTTCGCGTCAAGGCTGAAATTCGCGACGCTGACCGCGCAAGCCGCCCAACCATGACCGCTTCCGCCAGTATCATCGTCGCTGAGATGAAAGATGTGCTGATCGTGCCAGCAAGCGCCGTGCGCTTTATCGATGGACAGCGGGTGGTGTACGTGCTGCGGCAAGGGCAGCCTACCCCAGTGCATGTCACGCTGGGTTCTTTTTCATCGAATGAGATACAGGTGCTGGAAGGCGATCTGCAACCAGGAGAAGCGGTTATATTGAATCCTGATGACCGAGAACAAGGCAGCTCGTGATATTCTTGAGCTAAGTAAAATGGTGTTGGAGGAAGTATGAGGAAATGGTGGATCGGCGGTATCGCCGTTTTGATCCTAGTCAGTGCAGGTTTGGCAATAAGCTTTTTACGCAGTCAACGACAGGCTGCCGCGTTATCTGGACTGCTAACCGAGCCAGCCCAGCGCGGCGATTTAACTGCCACAGTAGGCGCTACCGGTGTGGTACGCGCTAATCAAACCGCATTATTAACCTGGCAGACCACGGGCACAGTGGGCGAGGTGAATGTCGGGGTAGGCGATCAAGTCGCAAAGGAGCAGGTACTGGCAGTGCTCGATCAGACATCTTTGCCCCAATCAATCATCCTGGCTCAAGCTGAACTGGTTACCGCCCAGCGCGCGCTCGAAGACCTACTCAACTCGCAAATCCAGCAGGCACAGGCCCTCCAAGCCGTCGATGACGCCCGCCAAGCCTTAGAGGATGCAGGCAATCCAGAATTAGCACAGGCAAAAGCACAGCAAGCCATAGCTGACGCGCAGAAAGCTGTCGAGAATGCCGAACGGTTATTAAGGGCAGCCAAATCGCCTGCCAGCCAGAGCTTCATTGACGAGGCGCAGGCTCGGGTGGTTCTTACACGAGATATCCTGGAGCAAGCGCAGGAGCGTTTTGAGCCTTATCAGAATAAGCCACAGGATAATCTGATACGTGCGCGCCTGCAGACCGAATTAGCCGCCGCCCAGCAGCAATACGATGCCGCCGTAAGGATATTGAACAGCCTACAGGGCACGTCCAACCCCATTGACCAGGCCGTGGCGCAAGCCGACTTAGAGACCACCCAGGCTCAATTAGTCGAAGCTCAGCGCGAGTGGGAACGCGTTAAGGATGGCACCAGCCCAGCCGCGCTCGCTTTGCTGGAAGCACAACTGGCAGACGCCGAACGCGAATTTGAGCGCGTGAAAAACGGCCCTGACCCAGATGACATCGCCGCCGCTCAGGCGCGCGTCGCTGCCGCCCAGGCCGCCATAAACCTGGCATCTATCCATGCTCCTTTTGCGGGGATGATCACACAGTCAGAGAGCAAGACCGGGGATCAAACCGCCCCAGGAAGCGTGGCATTCCGCCTAGATGACCTTTCCAGGATATTGGTGGATGTGCAGATCTCTGAAGTGGATATCAACCGCATTCAAATAGGGCAAGATGTGAACCTTGTCTTCGACGCCATCCCAAACCAGGAATATCACGGCACAGTGACTGAGGTTGCTCTTGTGGGTACTTCCAGCCAGGATGTGGTCGATTTTATAGTAACCCTGGAACTGGTTGATGCTGACCAAGCAGTTAAGCCGGGCATGACCGCCGCGGTCAACATCGTGGTTAACCAGTTGAAAGATGTGCTTCTGGTCCCCAACCGTGCAGTACGTATTTTGGAGGGAAAGAGGGTCGTTTACCTGCTGCGCGGGGAGGCCCCTGATCCGGTAGAAATCCAGCTTGGGGCATCCTCGGAGGCATCGAGTGAGGTGATTGGCGGCGATTTGAAGGAGGGCGACCCAATCGTGCTCAATCCACCGACAGTCTTTGAGCAAAACGGCCCTCCGCCATTTGTACGGAGGTAACGATG
>DATCYX010000194.1:0-7535 GCA_036526235.1 Anaerolineales bacterium
TCCCATCCTGTATGCACAAGAACAGCTTTGCCGTGCAAATTGAGATCAGCAAAGGCAGATGAGTCAATGGCGCGGCTTGAGTTGCCTACGACTTGCACAACGACCCCTTCCAAGTCAGCTAGTGACAAAAGTGGTAATTCAGCTAGGTCTTTTCCATCTGCAAAGCGGTGAAATGGGCTATCCACATATGTGCCGGTATTAGCGACCATCTCGATCTTCCCGATATGGAATGATGTGCCCTCGGCGTAAAACTGTTGTGAATGTTCGCGCGTCCAATAATCGCAGATTACAGGTGCGGGTAAGCCGCGGTATGTAATCATACCGTCTTCTACTGTGTGGCTAAGATCAATAAATATTTTGTCTGGGGTATCAATCATAAACCATCTTCTCCGTTACAGGGTTTCGCAACGGTCAATGTTTGCCTTAAATCAGACACTAGATTCATATAGATCTGATCAAGCTGCACGCCTATTTCATCCTTCGTTTTGGGATTTGATTTATGTACGACATCTTTTACTTTGGTTGAGGGATGGTTTTTAGATCGCTGTTAAAAAACTCTCTATTGTCCTGTTCCTCGATAGCCTGCGCGGCTTTTTGAGCCAGATCGATGTGCCGTCTGCTTTCCGGTGCGTTTCCTGCTATAGCGTATGCGCGTGCCAGGGCTTCGTATGCATAAGCGAGGTCGAAGTCGCCTATATGGTTTTCCTGGCAAATTTCCAGACTACGCTGAGCGTGGTACAGTGCTGGTTCAGCCCGCTTTAAGACCGAATACACGCGCGAGATCTGCCATTCGCCACGCGCTAGGTTGACTGCCGTACCTGCTTTCCCCCAATGGAAGCGGGAAGCATGCGCGGCGTGCAACATGGCATCGTCCTCTTGTTTCGATCTTTGCGGTTTATCTAAAAGCTCCCAAACGAAATTGAAAAACTCTTTACCGAATGTCCGGTGGATGTCATTTGATTCGCTCATGGGATTCCTGCTTTTCTGCATAAGCTTGTAATGCCTCTCTAACCCATCTTCCTTCATCGTGAGCGCGTATACGCGCTTCCATGCGCTCTTTATTGCAAGGACCTTTACCCTGGATGACTTGCCAGAACTCATCCCAGTTTATTGGTCCAGTTATCCATTTTCCACTGGTTACGTCGAAATGCAGGTCAGGATCAGGGACAGTAAGCTCCAGGGTGTGCAGTTCAGGGATAATCTTATCAATAAAATCTTGGCGTAACTCGTCGTTTGTGCGAGTTTTAATTCCCCAGCGTATAAGCACCTCGCTATTAGAAGAGTCGGTGTCTGGCGGGCCAAACATCATCAGGGTAGGCCACCACCAGCGGTTGATCGCATCCTGCACCATGGCTTTTTGGGCAGCTGTGCCTCTTGCCAGTGTGATGACGATATCCTGTCCTTGTTTCTTGTGGAAATTTTCTTCGGCGCAAATGCGCACCATTGCTCGCGAGTATGGTCCATATGACGAGCGCGCCAGCATGGTCTGGTTGAGGATAGCGGCGAAGTCCACTAGATAGCCGATGACGCCTATATCGGCCCAGGTCAGTGTGGGATAGTTAAAGATGTTTGAATACTTGGCTTTGCCATTGAGTAATGCTTCAAGCATCTCCTCGCGTGTGGCGCCCAGCGTTTCTGCCGCGTGATAGAGATATTGCCCATGACCAGCTTCATCCTGCACTTTGGCAAGAAGGATCATTTTGCGGCGTAAGCTTGGGGCGCGTGTGATCCATGCACCTTCTGGCAGCTGCCCAACAATCTCGCTATGGGCATGTTGTGAGATCATACGGATAAGCTGGCGACGATACTCTTCTGGCATCCAATCGCCAGGCTCGATCTTCTCGCCGCGCGCAATGCGAGCTTCGAAGAGGCGTGACTTCTCTTCGTCGTTAGATGTGGGTTCGATGGGATCTATACTTGTTCCATACATGATCAATATTTAGTGTTTGCTGCTCACAGATGAGCCTTGTGCAATGCACCCACGTAGACCCCTGAAAGCACGAAAAAGCCGCCCATTAACAAGGCGAATGATACGGTTTCATGGGCCAGCCAGGCTCCCGAGATGATGGTGATAAAGGGGAATAGAACAAATTGGTAGGAAGTTGCTGAGGCTGTCCAGCGTTTAAGCACAAAAAGGTACAACGCGAAGACTAAGCACGAGCCGACCAATGTCAGGTATAGCAGTGCAGCCCAAGTTGCTGGCAGTGTAGGCAAGATGAGTGGCTCTCCCCAAAGGATCGAGAATAAGAAGAGTACCAGTGCCCCCACTGCCATAGCCACCGCATTGGTTGTTATTGGGTGGCTTTGAGGGAATCCTTTAACGATCACTCCCGATTCCGCAAAGCAAGCTGCTGTCAGAATGATTGCCGCCAAGGCGAGGAGATCAGAGCTCGCGGCGAGTTGGGTGCGAAAAACAATGGCGATGCCAACAACTGCAAGCAATGCTCCAACAATGGATCTCCAGCGAAGATTTTCCTGCCGGTGCGCAAATGCAAAGAAAAGCGTCATGAGAGGGACAAGAGCCAGTATGACTTGGGCCATACCGGCTTGCACTTTGAGCAAGCCCCAATAAATCAATGCATATGCCACACCGATACCCAGTATGCCATAGAGTATGGCCCCCAACAGAGCCTGCCCTGCGGGTATTGGTAAACGCTGGAAATATACGATCAAGAGAAGCAATACAGATGCGAATGCAAAGCGGAGGGCTGCGCCCCAGAATGGGGGAAGTTCCTGATTGCTGAAACGGACCGCAACCGCGTTCAAGCCTCCAAGAAGCACCACTACTGAAAAAGCGGCTAGTGTCAGGCGATCTGGTAGGCTGGCGTTCATCTATATACCTATCTATAAACCAACCCAAACTGTTTTAACCTGCGTATACAACTCAATCGCATCTGTGCCCATCTCGCGGCCAAAACCACTCTCTTTGTAGCCTCCAAAGGGCGCAGCGGCGTCGAAATGACCATAGCCGTTAATCCATACCGTGCCAGCCTTCATGGCGTGAGCAAATCGATGGGCTTTGCTGATATCCCGCGTCCAAACTCCGGCAGCCAGCCCGTAGTGGGTCATGTTGGCGCGCTGCACCAGATCATCCCATTCATCGAAGGGCGTGGCAGCTACCACTGGACCAAAGATCTCTTCCTGTACGATGGATAGGGTGTCGTCCTGATGGGTAAAAATGGTAGGGGAAAGGAAATACCCGCTTTCCAATTCTCCACCCAGGCGTTGCCCACCTGTAACTACCTGGGCTCCACCGCTGCGCCCGCTGGTGATATACCCCAAGACTCGCTGGAGTTGCTGCTCGGAAATTATTGGGCCGATATGTACTTTGGGAGTAAATCCATTGCCCACACGAATCTTCTGTGCCTCGGCTGCCAATCCTTCTATTACCTGCTCGTACACCGGGCGCTCGACGAAGAGTCGCGAACCAGCCACACATTCCTGCCCACTCGTGCTGAAAATCGCCCAGTTTGCGCCACGGATAGCCTTGCCCAGGTCGGCGTCGGCAAAGATCACGTTTGGCGATTTGCCACCCAGCTCAAGGCTGACCCGCTTCAAATTGCTTGCAGCGGCATTTTTCATAATTTCACGACCTACTTGAGTGGAGCCGGTGAAAGCTACTTTATCGACGTCATTGTGGGCCACAATCGCAGCCCCGGTGGGCAAGCCGGGTCCAGTCAGTATATTGACCACTCCTGGAGGGATGCCAGCTTCTTCAATTAGCTCGCCCAGCCGCAAGGCAGAGAGTGGAGTTTCTTCGGCTGGCTTGAGCAGGGCGGTGTTGCCACAAGCGAGTGCGGGGGCAAGCTTCCAGGCGCACATGAGCAACGGGAAGTTCCATGGAATAATCAGCCCCACCACACCCATCGGCTCGCGACGGGTATATACGAACTGGTTTGGCATGCTTACTGGGATTGTGCTGCCTTCGATCTTGCCAGCCAAACCAGCATAATAGCGAAAATGGCGGGCAGCGGAGGGGAGATCTCCTCTGCGCGCCACTCGCAGGGGTTTGCCATTGTCTAACGTATCCAGCTCTGCCAGTTCGTCGGCGTGTGCCTCGATCAGGTCTGCCACTTTCCAGAGCAGGTGACCGCGCTCCTCTCCGCTAAATTTGCTCCATGGACCGTGCTCATAAGCTTGGCGGGCAGCCTTCACGGCGCGATCCACGTCTTGCGAGCCGGCTAGTGCCACTTGGGTTAGCTCCTCCCCGGTAGCGGGGTTAATCGTTGCAAAGGTCTCCCCGCTGGCGGCATCCACCCATTCACCACCAATCAAGAGCTTCTTTGGGCCAGAGTTGATAAATTCTACGGTTGAAGGGCGTAAAGCGACATCTGGCGGTAAGCTAATCCCCATAAGAACCTCTTTTCTTCAGTCAATTCTATTTTTACGATCAATCGTTTTGCGGTGTTTCTCCGTCTAGCCATTCAGGAGCTTGGTCTTCTACCCAGCGACGGCGGATAGATTGGTAGTCGGGCTTGCGCTTTTGATTAAAAGCACGCACGCCTTCCCAAGTCTCTGGACTGGTGTTGTGAGTTGAGAGCCAGTCCCGCCCGTGACCGATGGTGAGATGCCAGCTCAGGTCTCGCCAAAAGTTAAGCTGCTGCTTAGTATAGCGGGTTTTCTCTGGGAATTTATCCACCAGCTTTTGGGCGATCTCATCAACTTTATCATCTAGATCCGCACGCGACACCACCCAGTTTACCAAACCCCATTCCAGCGCTTTGTGGGCAGGTATTTCTTCGTTCAGCAGGAGTATCTCCCGTGCCCTGCGCTCGCCCACAACCAGGGGGAGGAACTGGGTCGCTCCAGCCAGAGCAACGCTGCCGTGGCTCGTACCCACCTGACGGATGTATATATCGTCTGCAGCAATCGCCAGATCACAACTCAAGTTGAATTCATTGCCACCTCCCACCACGATCCCGTTCAGGCGGGCGAGGCTGGGCTTACCCAGATTGCGCAAGCGCTCATGGCATTCGATGAACTCGCCCATCCATTTCCAATAATCCCGTGGGCGTTTTAAGAATTGGCGCTGCTCCTTCAGGTCGGCTCCGGTACAGAAGGCGCGCTCGCCTGCACCTGTGAGTACCAGGACGGCAACTCCATCGTCCCAGCTGGCGTCTTTTAGAGCGGTGTTCATCTCGCTCAACACCTGAAAATTGACCGCGTTTAGAGACTGCGGGCGGTTTATGGTGATGGTAGCGCGATATTCCTTCTTCTCATACTGTATGGCTTCAAAGCCAAACTCGGAGGGATGTTTTCCAGTGTAACGTCGATTATTCATTTGAACTCTTGAAGATATTGTTATATAGCAGGGCAGCCACCGCCGCCCCTAAAACAGGTCTAACAAAGTAAACCTATAGGTTAGGTTGGAGAAATTGGCTGTAGCCAGCGCTCAGGTCTATCGTGATCGTTTTTCATGCGTTTCTCTTTAGAGGGGCAATGAATTGTCTTGATCCCAAGCATTGACCTACGCCGGGTTCTCAAATTATATTATCACAAAATGGGTGAATATAGAATGAAATTAACGAGTGAAGCGGAGATAACAATCACATAATGGAGCGCTGGATGTTTCCTTGTTCTCGAGAGGAAACTATTTGAGACCTCTCCCTCCATAGGCATCCATACGGGTGCGCTATATTCGCCGTTATGGCGGCGAAGCTCCTTCTGAGTGTATTCACGCTTGATTACAGACAATCTCAGTAACCTTGATAATCGAATGAAGCCCGATGTGGGTCGGCTTCGCTAAACTTGAGTGCGCCAAATACCCATGCAACGGAATATGCCAGATTACCCTACAAGCGCGCCCAACGCCGGAGCAGGTAGGCGCTTCGATAGCGGTCTTCGCCAAATTCATTTCGCAGGTGGTCAAGCACTGCAACAACATGCGCATAGCCAAGTTCTTTCGCCCAGGCAAGCGGCCCGTGTGGATAATTTGCGCCCAGGCGCATGGCCAGATCAATTTGCTCGCCTTCGGCAACACCTTCTTGAACGGCGAAAGCAGCTTCATTTGAGAGCATGCAGATTATACGGGGCAGAATCAACCCTGGGCTGTCTTCGATCCACAGGGGAATGCGACCGAGGCCGATCATAAATTCCTCTACCACCGAAAGGATATTTGGGTTGGGAGAGGGGTTGGCGATCAGGGAAACCGCCTGCCCTCCTTTGAAGAATAGACCATCGAAACCCACTAATCGTTCTGGCCGTTCAATCCAGGTAGCTGCTTCGCTCAATGTCACGTCAGCACACTGGCAGAGCAGGGGCGCATCCTCTGGAATGATACGATCCAGCTCGATGAGCTGGTTCATCAAGCCTTCTTTTATCCCGCTCAAGGCAATACCAATAGCTGGCGTGGAGATTGAGGTCGAGGTAGCGCTTTGAACTGAATAACCAGCACTACGAACGATTTCCTCGAGCCCGGGCGACCAGCTGCCATGCCCTAATAAGACGGTCCCATTTGATTTGCGCGGCTGTGGAGGTTTGGGTTCTACGTCTGGCTCTATATCATATCGGTAGAAACCTCGCCTGGTTTTCCTACCCAGCGCATTTTGTTGTACCATACGGGTCTGGATGGGATGCGGGCGATAGCGTGGCTCGCCGAAAGTCTGTTCATACATGGATTGCGTGGCAGAAAGATTTACATCGATGCCAATTAGATCCATCAATTGAAAGGGACCCATGCGGAATCCGGCTCCCTTGCGGACTAAAAGATCGATCTGCTCGTGGGAAGCAACGCCTTCCCCCAATATGCGTAATGCCTCCCCGTAAAAGGGGCGCGCCACGCGGTTGACGATAAAACCCGGTGTATCACCAACCGTCACAGGTGTTTTATTTAGCTTTTCAGTTAGGGTCAACAGGGTGCGGGTCGTCTCGGGAGCGGTTTGAGCACCATGCACCACTTCGATCAATGGCATAACAGGAGCTGGGTTGAAAAAGTGCATGCCTGCCACCCGCTGCGGATGTTCCGTTGCCGCAGCGATGGCGGTCACCGATAGGGTGCTGGTGTTGGTTGCCAGGATAGCTGGCGGCGGGCAGATTGTATCCAGCTGGCGGAAAAGACCTTGTTTTAGCTCCAAGTTTTCCGGAATAGCCTCAATCACTATCCCGGAACCGGAAAAATCTTCCAGACGATTTGTCAGCAACAGATTGGCTGAATTGGATTGCTTGTTCTTGCGTGTCAGGTGGGTAGCGATATATTCTCGGGCGCGATCCAGCACCTGTGGAGAAACGTCGTAGAGCGTTACCTGCATATCTGCCAGCAGGGCTACTAAAGCAATACCGCTTCCCATGGTGCCCGCACCAACAATGCCAATTCGTATGGAGTAGGGAGTGGTCAATTGAAGTGTCATTGCCCAAAGTCTTTTCCCAAGATACCATGTAATGCGTCTTGCTGTATCGATTTTAGCAACACGTTTACCACTTCATCACTTCCCCGAGAATTTTGCATCGCGCTTTTCCAGGAAGGCCTGCATACCCTCTTTTTGATCTTGGCTATCGAAGAGCAAGGTGTAGTTGCGGCGCTCAACCTCCAGACCATC
>DATCYX010000195.1:0-4088 GCA_036526235.1 Anaerolineales bacterium
TAGCGGGTATTTTTCCAATAACCCTGCACCAATGTTTTCCTTTTATTGTCTTTAGTTCTATTTAATAACTCCGTCGTCTACCAGATAGGCTGGCGATTTTGCCATCGGCTGAGTAGGGACCGAGCAGCCACGCGCGTGCGCTGTTTGGCGGTCTGAGGATCGACGTGGCGCCAAACCCCGTAGGTGAATTTGTCCTGGTTTTCACGTCACATCCAGCCACGAGATCAAGAAGCGGTCTGTGCCAATGCCGAACAGCCGCCGGGCATCATCCGCAGTGACCTCAGGCACAAGCGATTTGACCAGGAAGGCGTCCCAGGTTGGGTGCGCAACCTGATATCCTGCGCGTTGCAGGCTGGCAACCTCGCTTGGGCGACTGACCCTGACCTGGATATAAGGGGTCTTTGTTCTCACCACCACAGCCGCGATCGCTTCAGCTGCGTTGATGCCATCGCGCAGCAATAAATTGGTGATCTTCAACATGGCCTTGTCAACTTGGACCAGCGCATACCCAACCGGCTGTTGGTGTTCCCAAAGGATCCAAATATTTTCAAGGCTAACTGTGTCATGCAGGCGCACAAAGGGAGTGTGCCGCCAGGCAAAGCCCAGGTAGTCACTGGCAATATTCTTATATACCTGCTCAACAATATCGTGGCCTTCAGGCCCGGGAAGCTGGGCGCGCAGGCGTGTCGGCTGGTGGGCCGTTTCCCAGCGCGCAAGCGCGATAGCCCAAACATTTGTCTCCTCGTACCCGTGCTGGCGATACAGGTTATAAGCCACGCGATACCGGTCGGTACCCAGTGTGGAAAAGCGCAAGCCAGCATCGCGCATTCGAGTATGCGCCTCTTCCAGTAGTCGGGAGGCAACTCCATGCCCAGCGTATTGTGGATGTGTTGAGACGGCCCAGACGCCCCCCACATCTTCCCTTCCTTCGGTTGATATCATCGGCAGGCGAAAAATCCCTATCTGACCCAAGACAACGCCATCTTCAACAGCATAAATTGCCAGGCAAGGAAATGGGCGCGGATCTGTTTGGCGGATATGCGCCACCTTTTCGGGTGAAAGCGCAAATTCAAGCGCCAATTGGTTTACACACAGGACCTTTAACGGGTCCACGTCGTCATATTCAACGATTTTCATACGTACATCCGACAGAATACCTGGAAGGTATATTAAAAACAAGGTTAGGTGAGGTATATTCCTGAAGCGAATCAATTGCCTCGCGCAGGACTCTGGCTGACTTTTCAAGACCCGTTTGTTCTTCAGGAGAGAGGGGTAACTCCAACGTTTCTAGGATGCCTTGCCGATTCACAATGCTGGGCAGGCTGAGGCAAACATCATTCAATCCATACTTGCCTTGAATCAGGCTTGATAAGGTTAGAACACTGTTCTCATCGCGCACGATTGCCTCAATAATCCTTACTACACCCGCAGCAATTGCATAATACGTAGCGCCTTTTCTGCGGATAATTTCATACGCCGCTTGGCGCGTGTTTTGGGCTATCTCATGCCTTGAATAATCATCAAGAGGCTTATTATTCAAGCGGGCATATTCATCTAATCGCATGCCGGCAATATTAGCGAGACTCCATACCGGAACTTGCGAGTCGCCATGTTCTCCGAGAATGTAAGCGTGAATGCTGCGCGGATCGATTCCAAAATGCTGGCTGAGTAAACAGCGGAAGCGGGATGTATCCAGAATCGTCCCAGAGCCAATCACCTGGCGCGCCGGCAATTGAGTTATTTGCAATGTAATATAGGTAAGCACATCGACCGGATTCGCCACTACGATCAAAATAGCATTCCTGTTATATTGCACCACCTGAGGCAGGATATTCTGATAGATCGCAGCATTGCGTCTTAGCAAATCCAACCTGGTCTCACCTGGTTTTTGCGAAGCTCCAGCTGCCAACACCACAATATCCGCGTCTCTGCAATCAGAGAAATCACCCGCCCATATCCGCACCGGCCGAGCAAACAAGGATCCATGACTGATATCCATGGCTTCACCTTCAGCGCGTTCGCGGTGAGCGTTGATCAAGACGATTTCAGATGCATGCCCCAAGAGCTGCAGCGCATACGCGCATGTTGCACCTACATGGCCTGTTCCGACAATCGCTATGCGGGTTATTTGTTGTTTTGTTTTATCCATGTTTACCTCTGCAAAACCGAAACTATTTAGCGTTGATGTGTGTTTCTATAATTCAAAAAAATTGTCTCGCTACCGGTCATGGGCATACTATTCCGATATATGCCACCATTCACGAAACACGCTACAAAGTCCATTTTCATCAAACTCAACCAGGCACAGACAGTCCAGCCTGAGGCGTTTCCCAGAATTGATGGCGGTGAATTGGGATTGCCAGCGTGCAATCCCCAAATTGTCTTCCATCGAAATAATCTCATAAGAAGATTCTTTGTCTTTAAACCTCTGCGCGCCTTGGCTCCAATACTGGTAAATCGCGTCGCGTCCAATCATAGGTTCATCGAAGGGCGTTTCATAATATTTGGCATCAAGCGAGAATAAATCAGCCGAGGCTTGTAGATCGTTTTCTCTGCTGGCTTTGCCATATGTTTCAAGCCAGGAGTTGAACAAATCCAATGTCAGTGGTTTCATTGCGCGCTTCCTTCCAGAACCATGGGAAGACTTATGATTTCATTACGAGGCATAATTGACGGGGTTGATATCCATGATAGCGCAGCAGAAATCTGATCTTCAGGCATTTGGAATAATTCTGCCAATATGTGAGGCAGAGTTTCGGGCTCCAGAAATATTTCCCTTTTACCTGCTCGATTGAAGCTCTCCAGTTTGTAGGGCTTATGATCGCTAAAGAATCGCCAGGTTTTGTCGCCCATCACCCTGACCATGACAACGCTGCGTAGAAAGAAACCTGTTTCCCGATAATCATTTTTCACAATTTCTTGATAGTCCTGCAAACTGACAGGAATATCAATCATGGTGAAGGCGTTTCTATTCGGGTGATGGGATCGCTCCACTTCAAATTTGTTTTCCTGCACGGGTCGAATCGTGTAATTTTGGAATGCGGTGTTCCGCCTCACTATCTTTTGCGGATCGATGCGGACGGCAACGTGTATGGGCATGGTGATATCCACCAGATATTTATGCTTGTTTAGCAATAGAACAATGGCGGCATGACACCCGCGCGAGGCTCCCATGTCATTGACGGTCAGATAACCTTCATAGCCCAGCGCCATTAACAGGCTGTAAAAAGCCAGGCTTGACTCGTAGCACGTCCCGCCAAAGCCAAGCTGCATGGTTTCCTGCCAGAATTCTTCAGGCCAGCGCGGACAATCTTCTGTTTCCAGCGTTGCATGACGTTTTACGATACGCGAGACGCTTTCCCACGGAACCTTGCGGAGATAAGCTTTAATGAGATGGTTCAAATATCGCAAGGTCGGCGCTTTTTTTGGACATTCTAGGTAGTCCAATATATCTTTTACCAGGGTATCGCTCAAATTTGGGTATGCCATTGACTGCCGCTCCTTGCTTTTCCACATTGAACATCAATGTGCTACACATCCCTTTTCCACGCCTGGAGAACTATCAGCCCTCTGCCCAGTGTGTGGAGTTCATCTGACACCTCAAAGCCTGTTTGAGCCAATCGTGATTTGACCTCATCGAGTGTTGGGAAACTGAAATTGGGGTCGTGCAAAGAATCCAGGAATGTCCACTCCAGCCTTGTAGTGGGTGCGAGATTCTCCGCAGGGGAAAAGTGATCCACATAGATCAATCGTCCGCCCGGTTTCAAAGACCGGTACAATTTATTGATCAGTTCGGTACCATACTGGGCTACGTCACACTGCAACACCAGGTCGAAACCGGATGGGAATTCGTCATCCTCAAAATCAGCAGCGTGATACGTAATGCGGTCAGAAAATCCCTCCCTCTCGGCAATTTCACGCCCAGCAAAACAGACATTCTCAATATCCACCACCGTGGAGGTGAGTTCGGGATACTTTCGCAACAACGCCATGGAGACCACCCCTGAATTACCACCCAAGTCCATCATGCGTTCGACACCCGTTAGATCCAGCAGGTCTGCGACCAGGTTTGCCAGGTTTTGGTGGAC
>DATCYX010000196.1:0-3034 GCA_036526235.1 Anaerolineales bacterium
GTATGGTTTTTAACAACCCTGCTCATACACGGTGCCGCGGATATGAGCCCAAAACACGCAGGAAAGTAGCGTACTCCTCCAGATGGGACAAAGCGCGGGAGACAACCTCATCCTGAGTTGAACCCGCAAAATCAATGTAGAAGAAATACTCCCAGGGTTTGCCAGCCAGTGGTCGAGATTCAATCTTGGTCAGGTCGATGTCGCGCAGCGCAAAGACGCTCAGCGCCTTGAACAAAGAGCCAGGCTCATTTTTCAGAGAGAAGACGATAGATGTTTTCGCATCCGCTCCGGGATTCACTGGCTGGCAAGCGATGATTTGAAAGCGCGTGATGTTGGCAGGATTATCTTCGATATTTTCAGCCAGGATTTGCATCCCGTATAGCTCCGCTGCCTGGCGGGAAGCGATCGCCGCCAAGGTGCGGTTATTTTGCTGGCTTACGATCTTGACGCTGCCAGCCGTGTCATAGGCGGCTTCTGCTTTAACGTGACCCAGCGAGCGAATCGTGGCGTCACATTGGGCCAGAGCCTGGGGGTGACTGATCACCCTCTGGATTTCGGATAGCGCGACCCCCGGCAGGGCGATCAAGCAGTGATGGACATGCAGGTGGTGCTCCCCCACCACCGTCAGCGAGTTCTGCAGCAGCAGGTCGTAATTGCGGTGGATGCTCCCCGCCAGCGAGTTCTCGACAGGGATCAAGCCGCGCTGGCTAGCTTCCGAAGCAACCGATTCAAATACCTGATCGAAGGTCTCGCACGGAACTGTCTTTACTTGAGTCCCAAAATGCTCGAAGATGGCTGCCTCCGAATAGGCTCCGGGCTCGCCTTGAAAGGCTACACGCATACCTTGTCAATCCATTGCGTCGACTGGAAGGAAGGCCGGCACAGCCGTATTCACATAATCCAGCCACTCCGCCGAACGCGGATGCTGGCCGCGGATGGCGGCATGGAACGCCTTTTGGATATCTTTGGTGACCGGGCCGGATTTTCCATTACCTATCACGCGGTAATCAATCTCCCACAACCCGATACACTCGGCAGCGGTGCCGCACACGAACACTTCATCCGCAACATATAGCTGGTCGCGCGAGATGGGTTGTTCAATCACCTCATAGCCCAGCTCCTTAGCCAGGGTGATGATCGAATCGCGCGTGATGCCCTCCAGGATGGCGGCTGTGGGTGGGGTAATAATTTTTCCATCCCGCACCAAGAACAGGTTTTCGCCCGTGCATTCGGCTACGTATCCCTGCGGGTCCAGCATGATCGCCTCGTCAAATCCCAGGCGCATGGATTCGGTGCGCGCCAGCACGCTATTGGCATAGTTACCGCTGATTTTGGCCTTGGTCATCATCACGTTGGGGTGGTGGCGGGTAAACGAGGTGATATTGGCGCGAATACCCTTATCCAGGGCTTCGTCGCCCAGATAGTTGTTCCATTCCCACACAGAGATACCCAGGCTGGCTTTTCCGCCGTCCACGGATAGGTTCCAACCCCCACCGGTCAGATAGATCAGTGGGCGGATATAGCACTCCACGAACTGGTTAGCAGCCACCGTCAGCTTCATCGCCTCCACCAGCTCAGCTTCGGTATATGGCAACTCACGAAAGCCCAGGACCTTAGCAGATCTCAGCAGCCGCGCCGCATGTTCCTTGGCGCGGAATATAGCCGGCCCATTATCGGTGGCATAACTGCGCACGCCCTCGAAGGCTGCCACACCGTAATGCAGCGCCGGGGTCATAAAGTGGACGGTGGCTTTCTCGTACTCAACCAGCTTGCCATCCATCCAGAGGTATTTTGATTCCATGCCCATCGCTTGTTTCTCCTTTAGATAAAAATTAGAGCTTAATCGTTGAAGGAAAAGTCTCATCAACGCGGATGATCACCTTCGAGATCATCCATCGGCAGCAAGACGCTGCACAATCTCGCTAGTCATCTGGGTAGTGGTCATCGACCCACCCAAGTCAGCCGTACGGCAACCGTCAGCCAATACGCGATTAACAGCCTTCTCGATTGCGGCGGCTTCGCCTTCCAATCCCAGAGAGTAGCGCATCATCATCGCCACGCTCAGGATGGTGCCGATCGGATTGGCGATCCCTTTGCCGGCAATATCGGGAGCTGACCCGTGGATTGGCTCGTACAGGCCCGGCCCGCTCTCACCCAAAGAGGCCGAGGGTAACAGCCCCATCGAGCCGCTCAAGACCGATGCTTCGTCGGTAAGTATGTCGCCAAACATATTCTCAGTCACCAGGATATCGAAACCGGCAGGGTTCGAGACCAGGCGCATGGCAGCCGTATCAACCAGCATGTGCTCGAGGGTTAATTCCGGGTAGCCGGCGTGCATCTCTGAAGCGATCTGCCGCCACAGCCGCGACGTCTCCAGCACATTGGCTTTATCCACCGAAGTAACTTTATTGCGCCGTCCCTGGGCGAGTTTGAAGGCCATATCCAGGATGCGCCGTACTTCAAAATCGTGGTATTCCATTGTGTCCACTGCTCGTTCGTGCCCGTTCACTTGCTGGCGTCCTTTGGGTTCCCCAAAATACAACCCGCCAGTCAGCTCGCGAACCACGATCAAGTCCACCCCGGCGAGTCGCTCGGGTTTCAATGGCGAGGCGGACACCAACGCCGGGTGCACATTAACCGGGCGCAAATTCGCAAAAACGCCTAACTCCTTGCGTAAGCGCAGCAGCCCTTGCTCTGGGCGAACCTTGGCTAGCGGGTTATCCCACTTCGGCCCGCCCACCGCGCCCAGCAAGATGGCGTCGGCAGCCTGGCAATCGGCTAGCGCCTCGTCGGTGAGGGCTGTGCCATGCGCGTCGATCGAGCAGCCGCCAATCAAGTGCTCGGTGAAAGCAAAGGCATGCCCATACAGATCAGCCAGAGCCTCGAAGACATGCATGGCTGCACCGGTCACTTCCGGACCTATGCCATCGCCAGGTAATAAAACGATTTTCACCTGCATAAACGCCCCAACCTACTCCATCACCATCAAGCCATATTCAACCGAGTCAGCTAGCGCTCGCCAGCTGGCCTCAAT
>DATCYX010000197.1:0-3154 GCA_036526235.1 Anaerolineales bacterium
CGCTTGTCGATACGCAGTGAGACTTGTCCGGCAAAAGCGGCGCGCTGGGCATTGGTCAGTTCGCTGACTGGCTGACCCGTAGCTGTCACAACCACATCCCGCGCCAGGGCATACATCATGCCGTTGGCCTGGATGGCGCCCAGCCGGTTGTAGTAGAAGGGCTGGTCCAGCGCCACGATGTCGGCGGTGATGGTGCGAACGCACGTGGCAGCGGCGCTGGCCGGCTGGGGGAGCAGCTGCGGCAGGCCTGTCAGGGCGCTCAGCGGGCTGAGCAGCATGGCAGCCACTATCACCACAGCCGCCAGCGAGGCGCTGCCCAGCATGAGCTTCCTGGCAGGTCGCCGCCGCTCAGGGCGCGGCGCAGTCGCCGGCCACAAGAAGACAAACACCCACACGATGAACAGGTTCATCAGCAGCGACAGCAGGCCGTCGCGCAGCAGGTGGGAGGTGAAAGACGTCTCGTGCTGGTGGCTGGCACCAAACAGAAGGCCGTGGATGGGGTTGCCCGCCATCACAAAGCCGCTGGTCAGCAGCGTCAGCGCGGCGACCTCCACCAGCCTGCTGCGCAGGCGCGCAGCCTGCCAGCCCTTAGCGCGGGTGAACGACGCCGCAAGGCGCAGCGCCAGCCAGGCCGCCAGGGTGATCAGCGGCAGGGCCAGGCTTGCATCGCGCAGCCAGTGCAGGACCGGATGGACCGGCATGAGCTCGTGACCGCCTTCAAACTCGTGCAGCAGGTGCAGCCACAAACCGCCTCCATAGGCGATGGCAAGCGATAATGCCACCAACCTCAGGAGTGCTCGGTTCAGGATGTCCCTTGGACGAGTGTGTGCATTTTTCTTGGGGTTTGCGATTTGGTTATACATTTCCTCTCCTTTATCTTTGCGCCTGGGCGGCTTTGAGTGTTGTCACCGCTTTGATCAGGTCTGGGAGTCTAGCAGATACGTGTGTGGTGTTGATTAGTTTTAAAAGATTGCTTTGATAGTCGGTGCAAATGACGGGTATGTCCGGGCAGATGGGCAGGAAGGGGGTGTCGCCTACCAAGATGGTGGCGTCGACATCGGCCAGCACCAGCACGTTGGGGGGCTGGCTGTCGATGTAATGCATTGCCTCGGGTACCGAAGGGAAATGGTCCACCTGGCTAACCACCTCACACCCGCGCAGCATTTGGGCCACATTGTCGGCAAAAAGCGAATTTCCAACCAAACACACCCGGATTCCTTCCATATCAACCATAATGTACCAAATTTGGGTATGAAGCATAAATCCCTCCGCTGGCGAAAACGGAGGGATTTTGGAGGTATATTTAATAGTTAAAGGACTAGTCCTCTAAGCCCCGCTCCATACCTCGTTTGTGGGTGCGCAGCAGGCCCATATCTTTGGCCATATCGGCGGCCTGCCAGCGGTTTTGTACCCCCAGCTTGCCCAACAAGTTGCGCACGTGGCTTTTGGTCGTGTAAAGGCTGATGGCGAGCTGCTCGGCGATTTGCTGGTTGCTGGCCCCGCGGGCGATCAACTCCAGCACCTGGATCTCTCGCGAGGTAAGGGTAGGCGAGTCGTAGGAACCCGCGGGCTGCCGGGGTTGTTTGGCGAGCTGGGCATATTCCTTGACCAGGCGCCCGGTGAGATGGCGCGGCAGGGTGGTCTCCCCGTCCAGGGCGCCTCGTACCGCCCGCAGAAAACCTTCCGAGCTGGTATTTTTGAGCATGTAGCCTTCTGCGCCAGCCCTGATGGCCTCCACCAACTTCTCATCGCTGTCCAGGGCGGTCAAAATGACGATGGTGATATCCTGGTCGAATTCGCGGATCAGGTGGGTGGCCTCTACCCCGTCGCTGATGGGCATGTGGATGTCCATGAGGATCAGATCGGGCTTTAGCTCGCGGGCCAGGGTGAGCATTTCCAACCCATCGCTGGCTGTGCCCACCACTTCCATATCTGTCTGCCGGTTGATCAGCTGTACCAGCCCTTCTCTGAAGAGCTCGTGATCGTCGGCGATACAAATTCTTGCTTTAGGCATCAGTCTGTTCCCTCTCGCCCAGCGGGAAACAGGCGTTCACCCGTGTACCTTTGCCGGGTGATGACACGATGTCGACCGTTCCCCCGCTCCGCTCAGCCCGGGTGCGCATGATGCGCAGTCCCAGGTGGTGGTTGCCTTTAATCATCTCGGGTTGGAAACCCTTGCCGTCATCTTCGATGGTCACGTGCAGGCTATCCTGGTCGGCGCAGAAGTGGAGCGAAACATTCTCCGCCTCGGCGTGGCGCTGGATATTGGTGAGGGCTTCGCTGATGATCATCAACAGCTGTTTCTGTGCCAGGGCCGTTAAACGGGTGTGCGCTGACTCCACTCCTGTCACACCCACCACGATACCGGTCGCCTGTTCGAATTCCTCGACACTGCGTTCCAGCTGAGGTAATAACTCTTCTTCATATGCATTGGCTGGGCTAGCCATTTCGCTCACAACCAGCCGCACTTCTTCGATGGCGCTCTCTACGTTGGTTTGCACCTGTTTAATCTCGGTTTGGGCAGTCTCGCTCATCGAATCGCTTAACATGGCCTGGATTTGGCCGATCTTGAAGTTGACCAAATTCAGGGTCTGGGCCAGGTTATCGTGCAGCTCGGAGGCCAGGCGCTCGCGTTCCGACAGTGCCGCGGCCCTCTGGGCCAGCTGGCGAGCCTGTTCGGCATAGCGAGCGTTCAATATAGCGATAGCTGCTGAGTTGGCCAGCAGGGAAAAAGCGCGCGATTCTTCTTCCTCGAATGGCTGGTCTTTGCTGCGGACAACGCAAATGGCGCCAATCACTTGCTCTCCAACGTGCAACGGTGCAGACAGGCATTGGTGGTCGGGAATGTGCTGTAAGAAGGAGCAACCGAAGCTGGAGACCTGGGAGGAGATAGTGCGGTTGCTCGCCACCACCACATCGGGGAGATTGTCCCCAATGGGTTGGACCAACTTCTTCACTGCCTGCTTGTGATTGGTGGTGGAAGCCAGTTCAACCGAGCCGCCATCTGGGGTCAGCAGGCACAACGAGGCACCATCTGCTCGCATCAAGGTGCGTGATCTGTCAACAACAGATTGGATCAATTGGTCTAAGTTAAGCTGGCTGACAATCTCCTGGCTGAACTCAAAGGCCGTGACAATTTCAGCGGTGCGTTCTT
>DATCYX010000198.1:0-12907 GCA_036526235.1 Anaerolineales bacterium
TGCGATATCATCGTGACGGTGGGCTTCTTGCTGGGTGACGCCACTGCGGCAGCTGCCCAGGCTGACCCGGACCAGAAGTTCTCGATCGTGGACTTTGCCTACGACCCGACCATCCCGAACGTGTTGGGGCAGGTGTTCAACACGGACGAGGCAGCCTTCCTGGCTGGCTACGTGGCGGCAGGCATGACCCAGACCGGCGTGGTGGCCACGTTTGGCGGCATTCAGATCCCGCCGGTGACCGTGTTCATGGATGGCTTCTATCTGGGCGTGCAATATTACAACCAGCAGAAGGGCACCGATGTCCAGGTGTTGGGTTGGGATCCATATACCCAGACTGGCTCGTTCACGGGCAACTTCGAGAGCAAGGAAGATGGGCGCACGCTGGGCCTGTCGTTCATGGATGAGGGCGCCGACATTATCCTGCCTGTGGCTGGACCTGTAGGCGAAGGCACGGCGGCAGCCGCCAAGGAGCGCGGCAACACCTGGATCATCGGTGTGGATGCTGACTGGTACAACACGGTGCCGGACTTCGCTGACATCATGCTGACCTCGGTGCTGAAGAACATGGATGTCACCACCCAGGGCGCTATTGAGCAGGTGATCGATGGTAGCTTTGCGGGTGGAGTGACTGTAGGCACCCTGGAGAACGGCGGTGTAGGCCTGGCTCCGTTCCACGATGCGGACTCGCTGGTGCCTGCCGAGCTCAAGGCAGAGCTTGATCAGGTCAAGGCGGATATCATCGCTGGAACTATCCAGACATCGCCATAGGTTTTGCTACAAAAGACAACATACGGGGTTGGGGGGGGCCAACCCCCTTGCTTTTTTCGAGCCGGTTACAGACCGGCTCTTTCCTTTATGGTAAAATGACTTAAGCCAAGTTTAAATTAACCAGGAGTTTGTGCAAATCCTTTATTGGCTGTCTTTTCAATCTAATAAAGACATTGAGATCGCTCTGCCGGAGGTCCAAAGGTCATCATGGCAACCGTTCTTGAACTCAAAGGGATCACCAAGCGTTTTCCGGGCGTGCTTGCAAACGATCATATCGACCTGACGCTCGAAGAGGGGAGTATCCACGCCCTGTTGGGGGAGAATGGGGCAGGCAAGACCACATTAATGAACATTCTTTACGGGCTCTACCAGCCCGATGAGGGTGAAATCTTTGTGCGTGGTAAGCCTATTGTAGTCCATTCTCCCAGCGATGCTATTGCAGCTGGTGTTGGTATGGTTCACCAGCACTTTATGCTCGTCCCCGTGTTTACCGTCACCGAAAATGTGATGCTGGGGGAGGAAGCGCTGCGTTATGGAGATGTGCTGGACCGCAAGTCTGCTGCCAAGAAAATCCGCCAGATTTCCGAGCAATACAGCCTGGAGGTAGACCCCGACGCCTACGTTGAAGACTTGCCTGTAGGTGTACAGCAACGGGTGGAAATTATCAAGCTGCTCTACCGAGAAGCTGAGATCCTCATCCTTGACGAGCCCAGCGCAGTGCTCACCCCACAGGAAGTTGAAGAGCTTTTCAAGATCATGCGCTCTCTTGTAGCCCAGGGTAAGTCGATTATTTTTATCACCCACAAGTTGAAAGAAGTGTTGGAGATTGCCGACCAAATCACCGTCCTGCGGCGTGGGAAAGTGATTGGCACGACCACACCTGCGGATGCGGACCAACATGTGCTGGCTGAGATGATGGTCGGCCGCGAGGTGCAGCTGGTGGTCGATAAAGAATCTATCAAACTCGGGGATGTAGTTCTGGATGTTCAAGACCTGGTCGTGCTGAACCAGCGCCACCAGATGGCTGTGAATGATGTATCCTTCAAGGTGAGTGCAGGGGAGGTGTTGGGGATCGCAGGCGTGCAAGGTAATGGCCAAACTGAGCTGATCGAAGCGTTGACCGGCTTGAGGGCGGTGCAATCCGGTCGCATCCAGATTGATGGAACAGAAGTTACCCACGCCACACCCCGCAAAATCACCGAGCAAGGAGTGGCGCACGTTCCGGAGGACCGGCAAAGGGATGGTTTGGTGCTGGCATTTCCAGTATCAGATAATCTTATGCTCAATACCTATTACCTGCCTCCATTTTCTAAGGGGGTTGTACTGCAGGAGAGTGAGATTGTCAGGTCTGCAGATAAAAGGATCCAGGAGTTCGACATCCGCACACCCGGCGCGTTGACATCAACCAGCTCGCTTTCGGGTGGCAACCAGCAAAAAGTGATCGTTGCGCGCGAGTTTTCCCGGCCCATCAAGCTGTTGATTGCCGCCCAGCCGACGCGCGGCCTGGATGTCGGTTCGATTGAATATATCCATAACCGCCTGATTCAAAAGCGGGATGAGGGGTGCGCCATCCTGCTGATGTCGACGGAGTTGGACGAGATCCTGGGACTTTCAGACCGGATTGCCGTGATGTATCGCGGCAGGATTGTGGAAACTTTGAAGGCCTCGGAAGCCACGAAAGAAGGTTTAGGTCTCCTAATGGCTGGGATGAGACCTGTGTCCCAGGCGGCGATTAATTCTATAGGAGGTGCTGACAATGTCTAAAGCACAACCTCAATCGCCAGAAGGCCCGCCAAAGAAGGACGCCGGCAAGATTTTCTTGGAAGAGCTGATTGGTATGCGCCCTCATCCCGGCTCGCGCTGGCGGCGCATACTGCAAAGTATTTTAGTCCCAGCACTGGCAATCTTTACCGGGCTGGTGCTGGGAGCGCTGGTGATCTTGTTCACCAGCCCTGAATTCTTTGCAGCTTTCAAGGTCTCTCTTTGGGAGGGGTTGAAAACCGGCTGGAAGGTCGTCAGCATTACCTACGGCGCTCTCTTTGTGGGCGCCTTCGGCAGCCCGAGTGCGATCTTCTCCGCTTTGCTCAGCGGTGAGACGGCTGCCATCCGTGAGGCCTTCTATCCCTTCCTCGAAAGCCTGGTTGCGTCGACTCCCTACATCTTCGGTGGCCTGTCGGTGGCGTTAGGATTTCGCGTGGGCTTGTTCAACATTGGCGGTGAGGGGCAGCTCTTTTTGGGAGCAATCTTTGCCACTTATGTAGGCTACTCGCTGACAGGTCTACCGGTCTTCTTGCACATGCCGATCGCCTTCCTGGCTGGCGCGCTGGGTGGGGCGGTGTGGGGTTTTATACCAGGTATTTTGAAGGCCAAGACCGGCGCACATGAGGTGATCAACACTATCATGCTCAACTATGTCGCTTTCCGCTTGAGCGAATGGCTGTTGAATGGCCCGATGCAGCGCCCTGATTCATTCAACCCGGTTAGTCCTTTTATCCAGGAAAGTGCCAAGCTGCCGCGCTTCTTCGCCCCACCCATCCGTTTTCACATGGGATTTTTCATCGCCCTGCTGGTGGCCTGGCTGGTTTACTGGTTTTTGTGGAAGACCAAGTGGGGCTTCTCCTTGCGCATGGTGGGGTCAAATCCCCATGCTGCCCGCTACGCAGGGGCGAGTGTGGTCATGGGCACGGTGATGGGCATGACCCTGGCCGGGGCGCTGGCAGGCTTGGCCGGCGCAAATGAAGTCTTGGGTTTAAATTATTATCTGGCCATGGCATTCTCATCCGGTTATGGTTTTGACAGCATTGCTATTGCTCTGCTGGGCAATACGCAGCCACTGGGTGTGGTGCTCTCGGCTTTGCTGTTCGGTGCCTTGCGTAATGGGGCGACCCTGATGCAACTCAAGGGGGGTATCCCCATCGATATTGTCTCGATTGTGCAGGCGATGGTGCTGGTATTCGTGGCTGCGCCTGCCATCATTCGCTCAGTCTATCGCTTGCGTGCCCCGGCACCTGGGGAGGAAGCGGGACTGGCGACTTCCTGGGGAGGGGATTGATCCATGGCAGCTACGACATTACGACGCGAGATCGAGTTCGTCTCTCCTACACGCCAGATGGTGATGGGTATTCTCTTCGTCATCATCGGCGCGGGTATCTGGTTCTTTTTCAGCCAGGGTATCCAGCCGGATGTCCAGACCAAGTTCAGCCTGACCCCAGGAGGCTCAACCGCTGTGCTCCCGGATTGGATCGTGCCGACCGCTATGACGTCGAACTTGCTATCGGGGCTGTCTATCTTGCTGGGGTTATTCCAAATTGTCCGGAAAGGCGGTTTTCGCCGTTACACCAACTGGGTTTTAGGCGGGGTGGCAGCCATGTTCATCTTCGCTTTCCTGACCTGGGCGGCGGCGGGCAAATCGCTCAACCTGGCTGGTATGATCAATACCACCCTGATTAAAGCTGTCCCGCTAACCCTGGGCGCGATGTCCGGGATTTTATGCGAACGCTCCGGGGTGGTGAACATCGCCATCGAAGGCATGATGTTGATGGGTGCCATGGTTGGCGCTCTGGTCGCCAGCATTGCAGACAACCTATGGATCGGTTTGCTGGCGGCGGTTGCCTCGGCGGCTTTGCTCGGCCTGGTGCACGCTGTGCTGTCCATCAAATACAAAACTGACCAGATTATCTCCGGTACGGCCATCAACATCTTTTCGACTGGTATGACGTCCTATATTTCCGCCAAGTTCATGCAGGTCTACCAGACAGAATTGAATAACCCGGGTGTATTTTTGCCTATCGAGATCCCGCTGCTGTCAAAAATTCCCATCCTGGGCACCATCCTGTTTCGGCAGAACATCTTCTTCTATGCTATGTTTGTATTCTTGGTGCTGCTTAGCTTTGGGCTTTTCAAAACTCGCTGGGGGTTACGCCTGCGCAGTGTAGGTGAACATCCCCGCGCCGCTGACACGCTGGGCATCAATGTCTTCCGCACGCGCTACATGGCTGTGCTCTTAGGATCCATGGTAGCTGGATTTGGCGGCGCCTACTTCACAATTGGATCGGTGGGCGGCTTCGATGAGGTCATGACCGCTGGGCGCGGTTTTATCTCTCTGGCGGCGATGCTCTTTGGCAACTACACCCCCTTTGGCTCTTTCGGGGCTGGGATGTTATTTGGCTTTGCCGACTCGCTAGCCTCCAAGCTCTCCATCTTGGGGGTCAAGATCCCATCCGAGTTCTTGCTGATGGTACCCTATGTCGCCACGATGGTCGTGCTGGCGGGCGTGGTCGGGCGCAGCCGTATGCCAGCTGCAGATGGCAAGCCGTATGAGAAAGAAGGGCACTAAGGATTTGATTGCCTAGCGCCTCACCATCCTCTGGAACGCAGACACGATGAGTGGTATGCTACGGCTATCGACAGAGTGACCGATGCCCGGCCACAACTCGAACTGGACTTCATGGCCGGCTTTCTCGAGCATGGATACCATCTCGTCCACCCCTTTTTTGAACCAGGGCATATATACATAACTGAAATCCTGGTCGCCGAACACCAGCAGGAGAGGTATTTCAGGATTGCGACCCACATGGCTGCGCGGGTCTAGTACCTTGAATAAGGAGGGAAATTCATTTCTCATCTGGTCGAAATAGACAAGGCCACCGTTGTATCCGATGAAGCCATCTGGTAGAGGGCTTTCATCCTGCCCTGCTAGGCATTCCACCTGGCGGGGTGGCCCGCCCTGGCTTGCAACAGTTTCCCAGGCCTGGTCGAGCTGGTCGCCTGCCAGGGTGACCCACAAACCGGTGTAGCCTCCCCCGGAGTGGCCGATCAGGATAACCTGCTTAGGGTCGCCGCTGTATTGCGGCGCAACGGCGCGGGCATAGCGAACCGCGCATGCCGCGTTTTCGTGGTCATGACGGATGCCAGCACCCTTATCTGCGCGGGCGAGGGCCCCGCCTGAATCCTCAAATGACTGGGCAGAGAGCACCACTGCTCCTGCCATCACAAGGTCTGTGAACAGCTCCTGGTAAACCGGGTCGTCTTTGGAGGTGTTGCCACCGTGTAGGAAGACCACCACCGGGTATAATCCTGCCTGTTTCGGGGCGTAGATGTCCAGCTTAAATTCCTGCGCAGTGGCTGAGACAGGCTTGGTGTAGGGCACTTCCCTTACCGCGCGCACCGGCGGGAAGGGTTGGTAGGCCTGCCCGGGGGTCAGCGCCCCCGGCACCGCCAGCACTTTTTCCGGCTGGGCGCAGACGAAGTAATTCTCACGCCCCTCTTCCAGGGTGATGCTGGTAATCATCTCGTTGTTCGGGCCGGGCTCCGGGTGGGCGACGCGCTTATCAACTTCATCCGGGATCCCGCCGCCAGTGAATTCGAGCAGATCGTAGCGGCTGGCGTCCTCTTTCAACGTTACCACCACCAGCGCCATTATCTCATTGGTCGGGTTGGCGACCTTCACCTGGATCGGATTCGGCACCGGGTTGGCGTATACCCCCAGGCTGCAGCCCTCCTCCCTTAAGGTCACCTCCGCCTGGGGTGAGGATTCGTAGCCCGCCTGGCGCAGCAGATCAGCCACCTCCTGGTCCCCGGCCTCGGACAGGCCAAGCATGAGCAGATATTCCGACGCCGGAGGGGTGTCCGGCCCGTCCGGCTGCAGGGTGGCCGGCAGGTCAACCGCAGGGATGCCGTGCGCAGCTGCCGCCTGACGCACCACCTCATTGGCAGCCAGCATGTACTTGATCAGCGCCTGCATCTCCGCCTCGCTGAAATCCTGCACGAAGCCTTCGCCGACCCCCTCGCCGTAGAAAGCGGGGATCGAACCGCGCAGCACCGTGCGCACCACCACCTGGCTGGGATCGGCCAGCGCAGTCAGCTCCGCCAGAAAGGCATCCAGATCCTGGCGCAGTTGCTCGACGCGCTGCCGGTAGCAGTTCTCCCCGTCATCGCCGCCGCACTGCTTGTTCTGGTACATGGCGATGGGCATCGAGAAATAGGCCTCCAGGGGCACATCAAAAGTGACCGCCTCCGCCCCCTGCAGGGCGCTGCGCAGCTGTTCTTCGTTTTTCAGCCGCTCCAGCCAGCCGTTCCAGGTCATGAAGTCGTGGGTGGACAGGTCGGAAAAGTTGACCGGCACTTCTAGGTCATCTTCCATGTAACCGGCGTACAGCTTGTCCCAGTTCTGCGCGTAGGTGAAATCGCCGCCGATGGCGACATAGTCCCATGATGGAGGCGCGGTTGGCTCCGGCAGAGTCTGGGTGGCTACGGCACGCGCTTCCGGGGTGACTGGTGCCGCGGTGGGCTCCACGGGTATATCGGTGTGGGTGGGGGGGGACTTTGCTGGGGTGGGCGGCTGGCTGCTGCACGCGCTCAGCCAAGTGAAGAGCATCATGACAACGGCAGTGCGGGTGATTGCGGATATACGGCGCATCAGTCCCTCCTAGGTTGGATCAGCAGGCCGGTACGATCAATGTGTTATAATCCATTATAACACATTGATTTATTTCAGGTCAAGCAGGTAGAATTAATGAAATTTGTCACAAACGGTTCGGTGATGGCTCCTCTCCCCATTGTCATCCAACCAGCCTCAGATTTACCCCTGGCGTTCCAGCTCAAACAGCAAATCACCTGGCTGGTCGCCACTAACGTGATCAAACCTGGCGAAAAGCTCCCACCCATTCGGGTGCTAGCAGCCCAGGTGGGTGTGCATTACCAAACCGTGCGGGCAGTCTATCACCAGCTCTCGGAAGACGGCTTGGTGGCCATCCGCCAGGGATCGGGTGCTACCGTGCTGCCATTCTCCGGCCTGCAGCTAGCTAGGCCGGAAACCAGCGTGCATGCAAAGATGGTCGGCGTATTGATCGCTGGAATGGATCCCTTCTATTTGCCCTTTCTGCAAGGGGTTGAGGAGGTCGCTGAAGCATTACCATCCCTGGTCGTGATTTGCAACGCAGAAGATAATCCGGTTAAAGCCAAGCTGCAGATCAACCAGTTGATTCTGCGCGGTATGGATGGCATTATTGCTGCCTCGGTTGGGAATCTTGTGCAAAGAGAGCTTGGATTTCCTCAGACAGGCGGTCCTTTTCCAATCGTCTACTGCGATCAGCCAGATACGAGCGGTCATGTCATCCTGTTCGACGCTGAAAACGCTGGATATCAGGCGGTAAAACACCTGCTGGACCATGGTCACCGCCGTATTGGTATCGTCACTGCCCCCATAGATTGGCCGAATATGAGCGAATGCTTTGCTGGCTATCGCCGAGCCTTAATGGAAGCTGGCATTGCGCCGCGTCAATCTCTGGTGTCAGTCACGAAAGGTTTCTCGATTTCACAGGGGAGCGATGCGGCTCGCTCATTGCTGGTAGGCTCCAATCCTCCAACCGCCATGTTCGCCACCGCTGATATCCTGGCAATTGGCGCTCAACGCGCCATCAAATCCGAGGGATTGCGCGTGCCAGAAGATGTTGCTATGATCGGTTATAACGATATCGAGATCGCGTCTATGGTGGAACCAGCGTTGACCAGCCTAGCCGCCCCAGCCTATGAGATGGGCCGCCTGGCAATGGGGTTACTTGCCAGACTTATCGCTGGAGAGCGCGTTAATCCTACTATCACGAGGTTGGAGACCAGTCTAGTTATCCGACGCAGTTGTGGCTGCTATCCACCTGGGGAAGGGGACCATCATTAGGCTCTTGCGATTCCTGACCACCCCATTCTTGCCAAAAAACGATAACCTCATTTGGTCTCAACAGAACGCGCACAGCGGAAACCAACCCGCAGGTTTGGTCGGACGGAGTGGGACGAGTCACGAAAGTAGGTGGTGGCTTGTTCGTAGGTAGAGTCAAACGAGCCGCCGCGCAGTACATGATCTGTCACTTGTGTGGGACCGGTTGGGTTGCGATCTGGTGCATCGTGGTAATAAGACGCTTGATAATAGTCTGCTACCCATTCGGCCGCGTTCCCGCACATATCGAGCAGCCCATAGGGGCTGGCACCGTCCGGAAAGCTGCCTACTGGCAGTACGTTGCCCTGACCGTTCTCTGACGTATTGGCTTTATTAGGATCCCACTCGTTCCCCCAGGGGAAATGCCGCCCGTTGTCGCCACGGGCGGCTTTTTCCCACTCGGCCTCTGTGGGCAGGCGCATGCCGATCCAGCGGCAGTATGCGTCGGCATTTTCCCATAGGATACCAACCACGGGCAGCTGGCTGTATGCCTCAAGTTTAGATTGGTCCGTATCGGGCGCTGGGTAGCCGATGGCTGCGAGATACTGGATATAATCGCCACGGATGACCTCAGTGCGCTGAATTTCAAACGTATCCAGATAGACGCGATGCTGGGGTTGGTTCGACCTTCTGGCATCGTCCTCGCCCATCCAGAACCAGCCAGCAGGCACCTGAACCAGGTCGGATTTTGGTATGGTTGGCGTAGGGGTTGGACGACTGCAGCCTGCCAGTCCCAGCAGGGCGATTGCGAGCAAGCTGGCGGATCTTCCCCACATATTCATACGGATAACTTTCTGACACAAAGGACACGAATGTTAAACATACGGTTAAATAATCCTTTTCCTTTCGTGTTCCTTTGTGTTCTTGATGGTGAGATTTAATGTCCCAGTGGATAATGCCCGAACTCTTCTACCGCATCGACCATCGCCAGGATATTCTCGGCAGGCACCTCATCCAGGATAGTGTGCACCGCAGCAACCATGTAGCCACCTCCTGGTCCCAGGATGTCAATCACCCGCCGCACTTCCTGGCGCACCTGTTCAGGCGTGCCGAAAGGCAGGATGCGGTATGTGTCAACCGCCCCGCACAAGCACAGATTCCTGCCGTAGCGTTTCTTAATTGCCACCAGATCAGCCATCTTACCTGCCGAGGTCTGGATGGGATTGAGGATGTCTACACCGATCTCGATGAAATCATCGATGAGGTCAAATACATCACCATCCGTGTGAAAAAATACTTTAGCCTTCGTATGTGCTTTGATGAAAGCAATATAATCGGCGTGAATCGGTTTGAGCACCTGGCGATACATGCGCGGCGAGATGAGTAGCCCACTCTGCATACCCAGGTCGTCACCGATCTTGATGATATCAACGTCCTTGCCAAGCTCGCTCAGAAAATGCCCCATGAGCGTTTTGCATAGCTCAGTGATCTTAAGAAGCAGTGCCACAGCAAACTCGCGGTTTTCCACCAGGTTCGGTAAGAAGTGTTCCATACCCATCAATGCGTTGGCGCGCTCGAATGGGAAGAGCAGCCAGGGTGTAGCCATGATGGCGTATTGATTCTCTTGTGACAGGCGCTTGGCGACCTGGCGGACATGTGCCACGCGTGTTGGATCGTGCATGTCTGGCCAGGGGTAGTTTTCGATATCGTCCAGGCTTCTGGCTGCCGCCATGGGGTGCAGACTGGGAAACCAGACGTCGGGCTCGATCTCCTCTTGCCCAATGCCCCAATCGTCGATGTAGGGCGTGTGTGCATGACGCTTTCGATTGCGATGATATATGGCTTGCGGGGCGCGATCCAGCACGCCGCGCACGTCGCTGAGCAGGCGTTGTAAGATGCGCTCGTCAGGGTGAATCGAGCCGAGCTCTGGCCAATCATATAGATAGCGGTCTTCACCCTGGATACCAAGCAGGTCTTT
Source organism: Anaerolineales bacterium (assembly GCA_036526235.1). Lineage (GTDB taxonomy): Bacteria > Chloroflexota > Anaerolineae > Anaerolineales > UBA4823 > DATCYX01. The sequence continues at coordinate 10,398 of DATCYX010000198.1, forward strand.
TAGCCCAAGGTAGGGTTTTAGCTTCATCGAAGTAGCATTGCTAGCTCCGATAATGATCGGCACGCGGTCCGGCTCTTCGTGGTGGAGAGCAGTCTGAACCCTCTCTCGTGAAGTCATGCTCATATTAAATTCTTCAGCCTAGTAGATTTACAAAGCACGCAGAGTTGATCGTGATCGAGCAGGATTAAATTCTTAACTCTGATTGTAATATAATCTGTCCATATGTCCGAACCCAAGACACTCGAAGTCCCTATCCTCGGCATGGACTGCGCCGATTGCACGCTGCACGTCAAGCGTGCCATTTCTGCATTACCGGGTGTGGAGGCGGTGGAGGTTTTTTTGGCTTCTGAAAAAGCCATCGTCAGTCTTGATCCGCGGCTGGTGGATATGCCTGCCATCCGCAAAGCTGTTGCGAGTGCAGGGTATGCCGTCCCCGAGATGGAGGAAGGGGCGAAAACCTCATCCTTGCAAGATTTTACCCGACCTATCCTGACCTTGCTGGGGGTTATCTTTGGGGTGGTGCTGTTCGTGGTAGTGGTCGGCGAGTGGCTGGGGATGTTCGAGGCGATCACGAAACGAATACCCTGGCCTGTGGGGCTGGCGGCGGTGCTGCTGGCAGGTTTCCCGGTGTTCCGCAATGTGGCACGGGCTGCCCTGAAGGGTCAGGTGATCGCCCATACGCTGATGTCGGTGGGCGTGGTTGCTGCCCTGGCGGTAGGTGAGTGGGCTACTGCTGTTGTGGTGGTTTTTTTCATGCGTGTAGGCGATTACGCTGAGCACTTCACCACCGATCGCGCCCGCCGAGCGGTGCGCGATCTGGCTGAGCTTGCGCCGCAGACGGCGCGGCTGGAGCGTGATGGCGAGGAGATCGAAGTGCCTATCGATCAGGTAGCTCCCGGCGATCTGCTGGTGGTCAGGCCGGGTGAGAAAATCCCAGTCGACGGTGAAGTAATCGCCGGCCGGGCGACGGTGAACCAATCCATGATTACCGGCGAGGGGCTGCCTGTTGAAGTGGGGCCGGGGAGCCGAGTCTACGCCGCCTCGCTGGCCAGCCTGGGTGCCGTGAAGGTGCGCGCTGATGGCGTTGGAGTAGACTCCACCTTCGGACGTGTGATCAAGCTCGTGGAGCAGGCTGAGGCTTCCCGCGCTGAAGTACAGCGCATCGCTGACCGTTTCTCAGCCTATTACCTGCCGGTGGTGGCGGGTGTGGCTGCGATCACTTTCTTATTGCGCCGCGATCCGCTGGCGACAGCTGCCGTGCTGGTAGTGGCGTGCTCCTGCTCTTTTGCCCTGGCGACACCCATCGCCATGCTGGCCTCTATCGGCGCGGGGGCTAAACGCGGCCTGATGATCAAAGGAGGTAAGTACCTGGAAAGTCTGGCGCAGGCAGATGTGCTGCTCATTGATAAGACGGGTACCCTGACGCTAGGCAAACCACAAATTGTAGATTGTAGATTGCTGATGGATGATTCGTCTGACCAATCAACAATCAGCAATCAACAATCTCAAATTCTCATGTACGCCGCCTCCGCTGAGCGCTATTCCGAACACCCACTGGCTGAGGCAGTGCGCCAGGCAGCTCGCCAGCGTGAATTGAGCTTGTACGAACCGGTGGATTTTCAGGCTCTCCCTGGCAAGGGCGTGCAAGCGCGCGTGGATGGTCACTGGATCGAGGTCGGCAGAGAAGCAGGAAGGCAAGTAACCAACTCGCCCTACCACGAGCTAGAAACCCAGGGAAAAACGCCTCTATTCGTCAAAATCGACGGCGAGCTGGTTGGAGCGCTGGTCGCCGCCGATACCCTCCGCCCTGAGGTACCCCAGGCCATCGCGGAACTGCGCAATTTGGGTATTCGGCAGATCGAGTTGCTCACCGGTGACCAGCCGGGCGCAGCGGCCTCCCTGGCAGCACCCCTGGATGTGCCCTATCGCGCCGGCTTGCTGCCGGAAGACAAGATCCGTATTGTGAAGGAGTACCAGGCCAAGGGACATACCGTAGTGATGGTTGGAGATGGCGTGAACGATGCACCAGCCCTTGCTCAAGCGGATGTGGGCATCGCTATGGGAGCAGCAGGCAGCCAGGTGGCGATCGAAGCGGCGCATATCGCCCTGATGCGCGATGACTGGTCGCTGGTACCACAGGCTTATCTCATCGCCCGGCGCACCTTGCGGGTGGTGAAAATGAACATCGCATTTACGACAATTTATAATGTTGTTGGCTTGAGTCTTGCGGCTTTGGGATTCTTACCGCCAATCTTTGCTGCGGCTGCCCAGTCCTTGCCCGACTTGGGCATCCTGGCGAATTCCTCGCGGTTGCTAAAGCAGAAATAAAGCCTGTCTCCTTTATCCCCTTGGGGGTATCAATAACGAAAAAACTGATTATCGGACGGCGCACTCGCCGTCCGATAATCAGTTTTTTCGATCTTTTCCCCTCCCTCCCATTGGGGTGGGAGGGGTTTGGGGTGGGTGGGGCTTAGAAAAATACCTTCACCAATTTCAGCGCTTTCTGCTTC
>DATCYX010000199.1:0-3529 GCA_036526235.1 Anaerolineales bacterium
ATTTCGTAGTTGAAGGGTTAGTACCTTGCACTATGCGCGTCTTCTAGATTATTGCCCTTACCTGTCCGGTTTATCCCTTGATATAATACGTTTGTTACTTAACTCACTTGCTGAGGAGGATAGATGGCGTTTGTAATTAAATTTGGAACAGATGGCTGGCGCGGCCAGATCGCAGAGGATTATACATTTGCTAACGTTCGACGCTGTGCACAAGGGTTTGCAGATTATGTATTGACGCATTATGACCGCGGCGATTCGGTTGTTGTCGGCTACGATAAGCGCTTTCACTCAGAAAATTTTGCTGCAGCGGTTGCGGAGGTGCTGGCAGCCAATGGGCTGAAGGTATATTTAACTGATGGAGCGACACCAACGCCGGTGATAGCCTATTCTATTGTCAACAAAGGTGCGGTGGGCGGGGTCAATATTACAGCATCTCATAACCCAGCGACAGACAATGGTTTTAAGGTACGCAATGAATTTGGGGGCGCAATTGCGCCAGAAGGTCTTAAAGAGATTGAAGGTCGGATACCAGATTCTGAAGAGAAAGTCAAAAGGGTGAGGTTGGATGATGCCATCAGTGACGGCCGAATCGTTCGCTTTGACCCAACCCCGGCGTATATCGAGCAAATTCATAGCCTGATTGATCTACAGCCGATTAAAGACGCTGGTTTGAAGGTAATGGTGGACCCAATGTGGGGCAACGGAGCAGGTTGGTTTCAAAATCTATTGGGAGGAGGAAAAACCCAGATTCTCGAGATACATAGTCAGCGTAATCCTTTATTTCCAGAGATGTCCCGTCCAGAGCCTATACCACCGAATGTCAACGCGGGCTTAGCGGCTGCGTATGAGCAGGGTGCTGACGCATTGATCATCACAGATGGCGATGCTGATCGAGTTGGAGTAGGCGACGAGAATGGACAGTTCATTGACCAACTGCGTGTTTACGCCTTGTTAGCCTATTATTTATTGGAAGTGCGCGGTGAGCGAGGCCCGATCGTCAAAACGCTTTCCACAACTAATATGCTCAACAAGCTTGGGAAGCTTTACAATGTTCCGGTCTATGATGTTGGTGTAGGATTTAAGTATGTAGCCCCGAAAATGTTGGAAACTCATGCCATGATCGGTGGTGAGGAATCAGGCGGTTACGCCTTCCATGGTCATGTACCCGAGCGGGATGGAATTCTAGCTGGTCTGTACATACTGGATATGATGATTAAGCTGGATAAGAAGCCCTCTGAGTTGTTAGATTTGCTCTTCAGTAAAATTGGCGCACATTATTATGACCGAATTGATACGCGTTTCGAGGGAGATCGTCAATCACGTGAAAAGATGATCTTAAGCGCATCCCCTAAAGCCATCGGCGGGCTGGAAGTGACTGGTTTAGAGACAACTGATGGCTTCAAATTTGGCCTGGAAGACGGCGGTTGGCTGCTTATCCGTTTTTCTGGGACAGAACCAATCATCCGTGTTTACACCGAGACCACGCACAAAGATCGCGTGCAAGATATTTTGAGAGATGGTCTGCGCATCGTTGGGCTGTAAACGGTGTTCTTTCTAGCAGATACTCATTGCCATTTGGACTTTGACACATTCGATAGTGATCGCGATGCAGTCATCCAGCGAGCGCAGAATGTGGGGGTTGGGCGCATGCTTAACCCGGGGATTGATATCCAGTCGAGTAGGGTCGCATTGCGCCTAGCTCGTGAGTATGATGAGGTGTATGTAGCCTGTGGCGTGCACCCCAATGACGCGCTAACTTGGGACAATCAATCGCAAAATGAGCTGTTGGGCATGCTTAAGCAGGAAAAGGTTGTCGCTGTCGGAGAAATCGGGCTAGATTATTACCGCGATCGTGCCCCAAGAGATTTGCAGAAGCGCGTACTGAACATGCAATTAGACCTGGCAGAGAAATCTATTTTGCCAGTGGTACTGCACAATCGTCAAGCTACGGAAGATATGATGCAAACGCTTACTGCCTGGCATGCAAACCTGGTATCATCTAGCTCGCCTTTAGCGGAAAGACCCGGCGTGTTGCACTCTTTTTCAGGAGACATTGATACAGCGAAGCGGGCGGTTGAAATGAATTTTATGATAGGTATTACTGGACCGGTGACCTATAAAAACGCAGATGAACTGCGCCAAATCATCGCATCTATTCCATTGTCCTCGTTATTAATTGAAACGGATGCGCCTTTTTTGACACCGCACCCACATCGTGGTGAGCGAAATGAGCCAGCGCATGTGCGCTGGATCGCTGAGAGAATCGCAGAGATTCACAAGCTTTCTGTTCAGGTTGTTGCAGAACAAACGTCTGTGAATAGTCAGAAAGTCTTTAATTGGTGAGTACACTCTTGAGTCGAATTAATTTTCTTACCCCAATACAAAACAATATTCACCTGGTTGAAGAGAGGATGCGGGAACAGCCTGATGGTCACCACCCTGATCTGTATTCTGCATTAGAGCACCTTCTCTCTTCTGGAGGGAAACGCGTTCGTCCGGCTGTAGCTCTGCTAACGGGCGGTATGTATGGAGCTGACCCAGAGCGCCTGGTCACTTTAGGGGCAGCGATTGAATTGTTGCACACAGCCACTCTGGTGCATGATGACCTGATCGATGGAGCACTTTTTCGCCGAGGGATAGCTACCCTAAACGCGCGCTGGTCTCCCGCGGCCACGGTTTTGACCGGCGACTATGTCTTCGCGCGCGCCGCCAAGCTAGCTGCGGATACAGATTCGGTTGACGTCATGCGCCTTTTTGCCGATACGCTGGCAACAATTGTTAGCGGAGAACTTACCCAAATGTTTACCAGTCGCGGTCTGATCAGCCGGGACGATTATTACCGTCGCATATACGCCAAAACCGCCTCGATGTTTGAGCTCGCGACTGCGGCGGCGGCTGTGCTTAGCCCCGCTGATTACGAAACCGTAAATAGTGCAAAGCAAATTGGTAATGATATCGGTATGGCTTTTCAAATTGTGGATGATGTGCTGGATTTCACGGGTGAACAGGCTACAGTTGGCAAACCTCTGGCAAGTGATTTGCGCCAAGGTCTAGTTACCCTGCCAGCGATTTACTACATCGAATCTCACCAGGACGATCCGGATCTCGATTCTTTGCTTAACAATCAATTTTATAACGAGGAATGGTTAGATCGGATCGTACAAAAAATTCGCAAGAGCGGGGCGATTGGGCAAGCTATGGATGAAGCAAGACATTTTATCAATTGTGCTTTGGAGACACTGCGCTTGCAGCCAGAATGTCCCGAACGACTGGCTTTGGAGGAGTTGGCCCAGTATATTATTCATAGATCGTTATGATTTGCCTCTTGACGCATCAATTCCAGGATGTTATATTTCCGCTCAACATGTGCGCGTCGATGATCACTATTACCACTACCAACACTACAAATACCCGCATGCAAATTGCGGGGTGTTGGTGTGCGTAAAAGGTTGGGAGCGCATCTCCAATCTGGTTAAAGCGTACTGACGCCCCGTGAACAACGGGGCGTTTTATTTAGAAAAGATTTCAT
>DATCYX010000200.1:0-11037 GCA_036526235.1 Anaerolineales bacterium
CATGATTGCCGAGGCAGCTCATGCTCTGCCCCTGCCCACGGCGATCAACCCCCAGCAGGCTGCGCCATTATTGTGCGCGGGCATTGTAGGATACCGCTCGCTGCGCCTTTCCGATGTGCAGCCCGGTGAGACCCTTGGCCTGATAGGATTTGGAGCCAGCGCGCATCTGGTTATCCAGGTGGCGCTCCACTGGGGCTGCACGGTGTACGTCTTCACGCGCTCGTACGAACACCGCCGGCACGCCCTGGAGCTTGGGGCAGCCTGGGCAGGTGGCATTGAAGATCTAGCTCCTCGTATGTTGGATCGCGCCGTGCTCTTTGCGCCGGCTGGGTATCTCGTGCCTCTTATACTAGAAAAGCTGCGTCCAGGAGGGACGCTGGCGATTAACGCCATCCACACCTCACCCATCCCAGAGATGCCCTACCATTTGATCTATGGGGAGCGCACCCTGCGGAGTGTCGCCAACGCCACGTACAAGGATGGCGTGGATTTTCTGCAATTAGCCGCTGAAATCCCTGTTCGCTCCACGGTCACCGCGTACTCGCTGGACGAGGCCAACCGAGCTCTCTCAGATATGAAGCACAGCCGCATAAACGGAGAGGCGGTGTTGATCATAAGTTGATCGGAATGGTATAATCTACAGGGTAGTGTACGATCCCCAAGTTGATAATTTGCGTTATTTCATTTGCAGGAGAGGTTTATATGTCTGGACATTCCCATTGGGCAACTATCCGGCGCAAGAAGGGTGCTGCAGACGCCAAACGAGGCCAGATTTTTACCCGGCTGGCACGCGAGATCGTGATCGCGGCGCGTGAGGGCGGCGGAGACCCTAGCACGAATATACGTTTGCAGTACGCTATCGACCGTGCCCGAGCGCAAAACATGCCCAAGGAGAACATCGAACGTGCCATAAAGCGCGGCACGGGAGAATCAAAAGAAGGCAACGCAATTGAGGAAGTGACGTATGAAGGGTATGGTCCGCATGGGATTGCCCTGATGATCTCTTGCGTTACCGATAATCGAAACCGGGCGGTAGCTGAAATTCGCCATATCCTTAACCGCATGGGCGGCACAATGGCAGAGGCTGGCTCGGTCGCCTGGCAGTTCACTCGCAAGTCGTATTTCTCTTTTCCGTCCGAGGGGCATGACACGAATACGATCTTCGATCTGGTAGTTGAAGCCGGCGCCGATGATGTGACCTTTGAAGACGAAACCGTTGAAATTTTTGGACCGGTAGAGCTATTTAAAGAGATTAGCGATCATTTGAAATCGGCCAACATCCAGCCAGAAGAGGCGGAATTGAGAATGTTCCCCAATAATGAGGTTGAGCTGAGCCCAGACGAATCGATGCAGGTCTATAAAGTGATTGATGCATTGGAAGAGCTGGATGACGTGGCGGATGTCTTCTCAACCTTAAGCATCTCCGACGAGGTGATGGCCCAATTGGAGGCCGCCTAACGGTGGATTGCCAGGGAGCATGCTGGTTATTGGCGTAGACCCTGGAACAGCGATCACCGGATATGGATTGGTGCGGGAAAACGCCGATGGCAGCTTGATATCCGTGGATTATGGCGTGATTCAAACCTCCTCAGATTTGGACATGCCACAGCGTTTGTTGGAGCTACACCGGGTTTTAAATGAGATCTTACTTCTCCATCGGCCTGAGAGCGGCGCGGTGGAGAAGCTCTTTTTCCAGCGTAATGTGCGTACTGCCCTTAGTGTGGGGCAAGCGCGCGGTGTGGCGCTCCTGGCGCTGGCAGAGGCTGAAGTGCCAATTGCGGAATACACTCCCCTGGAGGTCAAGCAAGCCGTGGCTGGATACGGCGGCGCGGATAAGAACCAGGTGCAGCAGATGGTGCGCGTCCTTTTGGGATTAGAAGATGTGCCTCGACCAGATGACGCCGCAGATGCCCTGGCAGTGGCGATCTGTCACCTGCACTCTTTGAAAATGAAAGGCATTATGGGGTTGTCATGATTTCCAGTATCAGTGGACGGGTGCAAGAGGTCAATTCGGATAATGTGGTGATTGAAGTGGGCGGTGTTGGCTTGCTGGTTTTTGTCCCAGCGACCACGCGGGACCACCTGCAACCCGGGGCGTCCGTGTTCCTGCATGCGCATCTGGTTGTGCGCGAGGATTCCCTGAGTTTGTATGGTTTTGATTCGCATGAAGGGCGAGATTTTTTCCTTCTATTATTGGGTGTCAATGGCGTTGGGCCCAAATTGGCGCTCTCCGTGCTCTCCACGCTGACCCCAGACGCCATTCGCCGTGCGGTTTTTCATGAGCAGGATGAGGTTTTTGCCCGTGTGCCGGGAGTGGGAAAGAAAACCGCGCAGAGAATACTGCTGCACTTGCAAGACCGCGTGCGCATGGTGGCGGGCTTGGAGCCTGTTGCAGGAATGACAGATGTGGACACTGAGGTGATGAATGCCCTAACTGCACTGGGGTATAGCGTTGTGGAAGCCCAGGCAGCCCTGCAATCGATCCCACGCGATGCCCCGGAGGAGCTCGAAGACCGTTTGAGATTAGCGTTGCAGTATTTTTCGTAAGAGTTCGTGGAGGTTACAGTTGCTAGAAAACCAAAAGATCGCATTTATCGGCCCGGGAGTAATGGCAGAGGCCATGATCTCTGGATTGATCCGCCGAAATTTTGCCCAACCCAAGATGTTAACAGCCGCCGGGCCGACTATTGAGCGTTTATCTCACCTGGCAACTAAATACGGAATATTCACAGACACTGATAACGCACAAGCCGTTCGAAACGCAGATGTGGTGGTGCTTTCTGTAAAACCACAGCGCTTAGATAAAGTGATGATCGGTATGCGTGGCCATATCAAGCCCTCGGCATTAGTGTTATCCATTATCGCTGGAGCCAGCATCGATAAAATCAGCCATGGTCTTGGACATGAAATTGTTGTTCGCTCAATGCCAAATACCCCGGCTCAGATTGGCGAGGGGATCACCGTCTGGACAGCATCAAGCCAGGTAAGTGAGCGGCAGCGTGAAGTTGCACAACAAATATTACAGGCGCTCGGGGAAGAAATCTTTGTAGAGGACGAGATTTACCTGGATATGGCTACTGCGCTCTCTGGTACCGGACCTGCCTATGTGTTCTTGTTTATGGAAGCTATGGTGGATGCTGGTGTGCATTTAGGATTTCCCCGTCGCATTGCAGAACTCCTGGTAGCGCAGACAGTACGCGGCTCGGTGGATTTCTACCGCAACCACGAGGATGCGATTCACTTTGCCAGGCTCCGCAACCAGGTAACCTCTCCGGGAGGTACTTCGGCAGCTGCCTTATATTACCTGGAGAAAGCCGGTTTCCGAACCGCCATCTCACGCGCTATCTGGGCTGCCTATGAGCGCTCGCGAGAGCTTGGTCGCTCGAGCAAGCCCCACGCTCCCGAAGGCGAAAGTAGTTAAATTAGTAGCAGATACGAGCGAGTATTCCACTCACAAATCTTTCGTTCACCTTTACCATCAAGAGCTCAATTCCCCAGGTTTCACGCAGATTCTCGACACCGGCAAATTGCGTGAACCAAGAAGATTTCGATCTGGTATTACCTTTTAGATGCATGCCTCGCGCATGCCGATAGCGCCACTTACATCATCAGCTGCCGAATAATTCAATATATTCAAGGGTGGGTGGAATGATAAAAACACTCTTACTTTTCCTCATCTTGATCCTAACGATTGGAGCTTGTTCCCCACGTTTTGAATCCACAGGAATTACCTCTTATCAAGATACATCGGAAACACCGTTGGATATAGAATCTTCCAATCAAGCATCAAAAGGAATTCCAACAATAGTGGATTTGCCTGGCGAGCAATCAAAACCCACGCCTACTTATCCAAATCCGCCTTTATCGCCAACTGCGACACCTAAACAAGAGATAGACGATCCTTCTCTAGGAAAAGTATTATTGATGTTCGGACAGCGATACGATTACCGCCCGTATGAGGGTGTATGCCATGCCCTGGAGGAGGCCAATTACCGGATTGTGATTGCCTCTAACACGCTCGAGCAGCTCGAAGCAATGTATATCCAGCATGGATTTGAATCTTCGGCACCGATTTCACGCACTTTACCGTTAATAACCGCTGATCTTTTGCTGGGGGATGTTCAGATTAGTGACTATGATGCATTTATATTGATCAGTGATGAAGCATTGGTATTCAAGGGTGGTGAAGAGGTCAAACAAATTATACGTGAAGCGATTGAGCAAGGAAAAGTTGTGGCAGCGCACGATGCAGGTGTTTTGATTTTAGGCAATGCTGGCATTCTCCAGGGAGTCGAGATCACTTCTAATCCACTTATCTGTATGCAGCTGGAAGAAGAGGATGGCGCGATCTGTAGGCAAAGGACTGTACATCGGGATGGACAAATCATCACTGCCGGGCCGGATCACGCAAGCTCAAGTTTTGTGAAGCAGATAATTGCAGCTATTCAAGACAGCAACTAGGGCGAGCCAAATATATTTTTGTGAATAACTGGACAAGTCGGGCTGTTTCAGGTATCATTTGACCACTTTAATGATCAGGAATTATTTCTACATGGGTTGTGGTCTGACGAAATCCATTATCAGAAACCAATAGCTGCCCGGATGTTAAATTTATCCGGGCGGCGGTATGTATAATCATTATATTCTGCGGAGGCGAAATGTCCGATTTAATCAGCCAAATAGCCGCTGACCTAAAAAAACAAATTGAATCCTTCCAACCTGAATTAGAGGTACGTGATGTCGGCTCGGTGATCGAAGCCGGAGATGGCATCGCCCGGGTGCGCGGTTTGGGTGACGTGCGCGCCCAGGAGTTGGTTCAGTTTGACAACGGCGTTTTGGGAATCGCATTTAACTTGGAAAGTGACCAGGTGGGTGTCATCATCATGGGCGAATACGCTGGTATCGATGAAGGGATGCTGGTGCGCTCGACAGGGCGCATTGCATCGGTGCCCGTAGGTGATGGCCTGGTAGGGCGGGTGGTTAATGCCTTGGGTCAACCGATTGATGGCAAAGGCCCGATAAAGTATGAGAGCTTTCGTCCCATTGAGCGCATCGCACCCGGTGTGGTAGCTCGAAAAGACGTTGATACGCCTGTCCAGACCGGTTTAAAGGCTATAGACTCAATGATCCCCATCGGACGCGGTCAGCGCGAGCTGATCATCGGCGATCGGCAAACTGGGAAAACCGCCCTAGCAATTGATACGATCATCAATCAAAAAGGCAAGGACTTGATCTGTATCTATGTTGCCATTGGACAGAAGAAAGCCGCCATCGCCCGCACGGTCGCCACACTTGAGCGGTTTGGGGCGATGGACTACACCACGATCGTAGTCTCCGCTGCCGACGAACCAGCAGCTCTACAGTATATTGCCCCTTACGCTGGATGCGCCATGGGTGAGGAATTCATGGAAACCGGGCGTGATGCTCTGGTTGTCTATGATGACCTCTCTAAACATGCCTGGGCTTACCGGCAAGTTTCGCTCTTACTGCGCCGCCCGCCCGGGCGCGAGGCCTACCCAGGTGATGTGTTTTACCTGCACTCTCGCTTGCTGGAACGCGCTGCCCGTCTTGCCGACAATTTCATTATAGTAAAAGCCAGTCACACGGATGAAGTAGGTGATATCAAGGACAGCGTCAATGATACTGTCTACGAGGGTCCTCTTGCACAGCACAATGCCGAAGCTGCCTTGAAAAGCATGGAAAATGCAGACGCAAATAAGATGGTCAAATTGCGTGGCTCAGGCGGCTCATTGACAGCCCTTCCCATCATTGAGACCCTCCTGGGCGATGTTTCGGCATATATCCCGACCAATGTAATTTCAATTACGGATGGCCAGATCTACCTGGAGAATAACCTGTTTTACGCCGGTATACGTCCGGCTGTGAATGTGGGTATTTCGGTATCCCGCGTAGGTGGTGATGCCCAGACACGCGGTATGAAGCAGGTCGCAGGGCGCCTGCGACTGGATATGGCTTCATTTCGCGAGCTGGCGGCTTTTGCTCAGTTCGGATCAGACCTGGATAAATCCACCCAGGCACAGTTAAATCGTGGACAGCACTTGCAGGAAATCCTCAAACAACCTCAGTACGAGCCGATGTCGATGGAAAGCCAGGTGATGGTCATCTTTGCGGGCACACAAGGCTACGCAGATAAAGTGTCGTTAGAGCGCATGCGTGCCTGGGAGACCTCGCTTTTATATTTCTTGGAGACTTCCTATCCTGAGATAGGCAAGGATATTGCCGAGAAGAAGCGTATCACCGACGAAAACATGGAGAAGTTGCGCAGTGCGTTGGATGCCTTCAACAGCACTTGGCAATAATTGATTGAAGGTTCTGGTTCAGACGATTAATAGAGTGGATATAACGATCTCGGTAGAAATCTATGCCTAATACTCGTGAGGTCCGGCTCCGCATCCGGAGCATAAAGAATATTGCCCAAGTAACCCGGGCTTTGCAGGCGGTGAGCGCCAGTAAAGTCCGCAAGGCGATGCAGGCAGTGATGAACACGCGCCCTTATGCAACCAAGGCTTGGCAGGTATTAACGCATATTGCAGGGCAGCCTGGGCGCGAATCCCTGCATCCGTTATTAACCAATCGCCCTGAGGTAAAGAGCGTCTTGGTGTTGATGATTACAGGTGATCGCGGTCTGGCAGGTGCATACAATACCAACGTCGTACGATTTGTACTCCACCGTTTCAATGATTATCCTGTACCAGTCCGCTATATCACCATTGGACGTAAAGGCCGTGATTTGATGCTCCGTCGGCGCAAAGACGTAATCGCCGAATTTAGCAATTTGCCGGCAGCTCCTGCGTTTGCGGATATTTCCGCAATTGGCCGGATAGCAGTTGAGGAGTTTCTTCATCTGCACAGTGACGAGGTGTACCTGATCTATACCGACTTCATCAGTATGGCTCGGCAAGTAGCAACGATTAAGAAATTGCTGCCCCTTGAAGTGGATACCGGAGAAGGACGGGTAATGACCTTTTCCCAATCTGCGCGCGGACCAGCTGCAGCATATATTTATGAGCCGGGCGAGGCAGGCATTATAGACCAGATTGTGCCGAGATTTACAGCTTTGCAGGTATATCAGGCGATTTTAGAATCCCTGGCTAGCGAGCATGCAGCCCGCATGGTGGCGATGAAAAATGCTACCGACAGCGCCAAAGAGCTGGCGGGTGCGCTTCAATTGCAATATAACAAAACACGCCAACAGGCGATTACCAATGAAATGCTGGATATTGCTGGTGGTGCGGAAGCATTGGAAAGCCTGAGAGAATAATGAATAGAGAACGGAGATAGGCGCTATGGCTTTAGCAGAAAAAACAATGACCAAGGGTAGAGTCGTTCAAATTTTAGGTGGTGTGGTGGATGTGGAATTTCCGCCCGAACAACTCCCCGAAATTTTTGAAGCGATCACAATCCCGCGTGACGGCCAAAACCCCCTTGTTTTGGAGGTGCAGAAGCACCTGGGGAAAAACTGGGTGCGTTGCCTGGCAATGGACGTAACCGATGGCCTTCAACGAGGTGTCGCCGCCTATGCCACTGGCGCACCGATCAAAGTGCCTGTAGGGCTCGAAACGCTTGGGCGCGTCTTTAATGTACTTGGTCAACCTGTCGATAATCTGGGCGACGTGGAGGCTAAGCAATATTATCCCATCCATCGCCCCGCACCCGAATTTGCTGATCAATCTACACGAGTCGAGGTGTTCGAGACCGGTTTGAAGGTTATTGACTTGATTGCCCCGTTTACTAAAGGTGGTAAGACAGGTATCTTTGGCGGCGCTGGTGTGGGCAAAACCGTCATTATTATGGAATTGATCCGTTCAATTGCTACAGTACACCAGGGCAACTCCGTTTTTGCTGGTGTCGGTGAGCGCACGCGCGAGGGTACCCAGCTCTACCGAGAGATGAACGAATCTGGCGTTATGAAAGATACCGTAATGGTATTTGGCCAGATGAACGAGCCTCCGGGGGTGCGCCTGCGCATTGCCCTGGCAGCGCTATCCATGGCGGAGTACTTTCGTGATCAGGGACGCGATGTGCTGCTGTTTATTGATAATATTTTCCGCTTTAGCATGTCGGGCTCGGAGGTATCCGCATTGTTAGGGCGTATGCCCTCTGCGGTGGGTTACCAACCCACTCTGGCAACCGAGATGGGTGAGCTGCAAGAGCGTATCACCTCTACACGCCATGGCTCGATCACGTCGATGCAAGCAGTGTATGTGCCCGCCGATGACTATTCTGACCCGGCTCCCGTTGCTACATTCACTCACCTAGACGCCACCATTGCCTTGGAGCGATCGATCTCTGAGAAAGGCATTTACCCTGCGGTAGATCCGCTTGCATCAACATCCCGCATCCTTGATCCAAGTCTGGTTGGTGAAGATCATTACACGACAGCACGTGAAGTACAACGAGTGCTGCAACGTTATAAAGACCTTCAGGACATCATCGCCATCTTGGGCGTAGACGAGCTAAGCGAAGATGACAAGTTGATTGTTTCAAGGGCTCGTAAGATTGAGCGTTTCTTCTCGCAACCCATGTTTGTCGCTGCCCAGTTCACCGGACTTGAAGGCCGGTATGTGCCACTAAGAGACAGTGTGCGTGGCTTCCGTGAAATCTTGGATGGCAAGCATGATGACCTACCTGAGCAAGCTTTTATGATGGTGGGAACCATCGAAGAAGCGCGCGAGAAGGCTGAGCGTTTATCTCAGTCCAGCTAGAGGAATAAGATGCCTATTCGCTGTGAGATCGTCTCTCAAGATCGCCTGGTTTTCGAAGGGGATGCGGATATCGTTGTAGTACCAGGCGCCATGGGGGAGATGGGTATACTGCCGAATCATGCACCCTTGCTATCTACACTGAAATTTGGAATCCTCAAGGTACGATATCAGGGGCAGGAACAGGTTTTCGCGGTTGCTGGGGGTGTGGTGGAAATACAACCTGATATCATCACCGTGTTGGCAGACGCTGCAGAGAATGTGCAAGAGATTGATGAGGCGCGGGCTGAAGAAGCCCGTAAACGCGCTGAAGAGTATCTAAAAGCTGGTCCACCCCCTGATACCGATGCCTACCTGGCTATGGAGGCCGCGCTGCGCCGGTCCAATTTGCGCCTGGAGGCAGTGCAACGCTACCGCCGAGGTCAATCAGTTCGTCAGGTCCAATCTGGAGAGGGAGAAACCTAATATATTATGGCTCTCCTGTCGAGAGAACTAGGCGTCGACCTGGGCACCATGAATACCCGTGTGGCCGAGGGTGGACGCGTTGTGCTCGAAGAACCCACGGTTGCAGCGATTGTAGTCCAAGAACAGAAGATGGTGGCTTGGGGTAAAGAGGCAATGGACATGTTTGGTCGTGTTCCGGAATCTATGGAGGTGACACGGCCAATGCGAAATGGTGTGATCGCGGACTACGAGGTCACTGAGTACATGTTACAAGCCTTGCTGCGCCGCTTGAGCGCACCCCTGCGTTTTTTTCGCCCTACCATCATGGTTACTGTACCTTATGGGGTGACCAGCGTGGAGAGTCGAGCGGTACACGAGGCATCTCTTCAGGCAGGCAGCCGGGAAGCTTACCTTATCCAGCAGCCTTTGGCTGCAGCCATTGGGGTGGATCTGCCTATCGGCACCCCATCTGGTAATATGATTGTCTGTCTGGGAGGGGGAGCCACCCAGGCAGCTGTGTTGGCGATGTACGGTATCGTTTCCGCAGAAACGCTTCGTGCGGGTGGAATGTCGCTAGACGAGGCGATTGTGTCGTATATTCGCAAGAAATATGGGCTGATCATTGGACAGCTCACTGCTGAACAGGTGAAAATTCAAATTGGAGCAGCCGTACCCCAGGACGAAGAAAGCAGTTTTGAAATTCAGGGACAGGATCAGGTAAATGGACTGCCTCGCCCAGCTACACTTACGACTGGTGAGGTCGTTGATGCCATGCGCGATCCGCTCAATGATATCATTGAGACAGCAAGGCGGGTTTTGGAGAAAACCCCCCCTGAGTTGGTATCAGACATCATTGACCGCGGGATAGCCCTCACCGGAGGTGGTGCGCTGCTGCGTGGTATTGATAAATTGTTCACAAAACAACTGGGCGTTCCTGCTTACTTGGTGGATAATCCCACGACATGCGTAGCAGAAGGTGCATCCCGTGGATTAAGCATTTACCCCCTCATTCGCCGCAATTTACCTCCTGTGTAGGTTTATAAGCTTACATTAACGAAAAAGAGAGTAGCCGATCCGGCTACTCTCTTGCTTTTCAAACGGAGATTTATTCCAAGTAATAAGTCATACGTTGCAGGTGCGTCACCGGATCGGTGTGTTGAACGTGGATCCCTTCGGGAACGTTAATATTGAGAGGGGCGTAGTTCAAAATCGCTTTGACACCCGCTTTAACCAATTCATCGGCTACATCTTGTGCGCTGAATGCTGGGACCGCAATCATTGCTACCATGATGCCAGCTTCCGGAATAATCTCACTCAAACGGGAATAATCCTGAACTGTGAAAGGTCCGATTGTGGTACCAATTTTCTCAGGATCATTATCAAATATCATAGTTACTTGAAATCCCCGGTTAGCAAATCCTTGATAACGCGCCACGGCACTCCCGATATCCCCAGCACCTACAACTGCCATGTCCCATACTCGATCAACATTCAAAATTGCCTTAATCTGGCTGGCTAAATACTCGATATTGTAGCCGGTGCCTTGTTTGCCGAATTCCCCAAATTGAGATAGGTCTTTGCGGATTTGAGCAGCCGAGATCCCCAAGCGCTCACTCATTTCTTGTGACGATGTTACAAGACGACCTTCTTGTGCCATGCGTTGTAAGGATCGCAAGTAAATAGGAAGGCGTCCGACCACAATATCGGGGATGGGTCTCTGGTCCATATTAATCTCCTGCCCGTGGAATGATATCAAATATTACTACAAATTATCCAATTGTGCAAACCCACACAAGGAATCAATAATTAGGATTTACGCAGTTAATGAGGAAAGGATGGGGGTTTGGGCGGGTCATGACCCGCCCAAACC
>DATCYX010000201.1:0-5089 GCA_036526235.1 Anaerolineales bacterium
CGTTGGCAAGAGATGAATAGGATCTGCGGGTGCACAAATGCCCGCAGACCCCAATGATCATCAATGCCTTGATTATCGAGGGAAATCTAGCGAAGCATCACCCCAGGCGGTATCAGCCACACCAACTCACCCTGCAACGGATCCGTGCTGAAGATATCCACCCGCGCCAGGCCGCCCTTTTTGCACACCACCCGGCAGCCGCCGATCAACGCGCTGATGGTCTGGCTGAAATCTGGCTCGTGACCCACCAACATGAGATTCTCTGCGCCAGCATGTTCATTCAACACCTGCTCCAGGTCATCGATACCAAAACCAGGAGACAGGCGCTCATCTTGCACCAGCATCTCGCCCAATTTCAGCTCATCAGCGACGATGTCAGCAGTCTGGAAGGCGCGCGCAAGCGGGCTGGTGATGATCAGGTCCAAATTAAGGTCAAGGTTTGCAAAGGTATCAGCCTGGCGGACCATGTTCTTCATCCCCTTCTTGGTCAATGGACGCAGAAAGTCATCACCCCTCCAGTCTTTTCGGCTGCCCGCCAGACCGTGGCGGAGGAAGTAAAGGATCATGGGTTTTCTCCGAATATGCTTAGTACAGGGGTGAATCTACAAAACCGCCACCGCTTTTGCCAGCTCCTGGCGCAACTGCGGGCGATTGAAATTCAACCAGGCTTCCTTAAAGGATAGCATCAAGCGCTGCCGCTCCGCATAGCGCGAAGCCAGATAGGTCAATATGGGCTCAGGGCCGCGCCGCTCTGCAACCGGTCTCTCAGCTTGCAGGGTGTCCCAACGGGTCAGAAAATCCCGCAGGATGCCAGCGGCTACGTCGGCGTCGTTCAGATCGCCCAGGTGATCCTGCATACTCTTGATTTCGCTGATGACAGTCTTGGCTTCGCTCCCTAAGACCTCGCGGAAGTACTCCAGGGTGTAGCGCAGCTTCTTGAACTCGATGCGCAGAGCGTGAAATTGCTCCAGGGCAGCTTGATCAAGGATAGTGTCAAAAGTTCGCACGGCAGCCAAACGGTTGTAAATCAACACGGGCGCTGCTTCTCGCACCAGATAGGGAATGGCTAAATTATCGGAACGCGGCAGGACTCCAGCCCCAGGAGTGGAAAGGAACTTGTAGAATTTCTCTTTGAAATCCTGGTATTGACTACTCGCCAAATAGGCGATCATCTCGCGGCGGGCATCAGCACGATCCCGCGCCCAGGCTTCCAGCAGTGGTTCCAAATCTCGTTGGTGCTCTGGGGAGAGGCTTACCTGGTAGCGTTGGGCTTTATCGATAAAGACATCTAGATCGCGCACCTGACCGAGGGCACGGCCTGTGGCGCGCAAGCCCCTGAGATGCCGCTTGATCGCTTTGGGTGCAAAGGCACTGCCAAACACGTCGAAGGCGGCGCGCATGCGCCGGGTAGCCACGCGCATATCGTGCAACTCCTCAATGTCCTCGCCCAGCAGAGTGCCTTCTTCATGGAGCAGCATCATGGCGAAGTGGTAGCGCCACACTTTACGCCCGGCCTCAGCTAGTGGGTCGTCGGACAACACCCCCGGACTACCCAGGGCTTTGGTCGCGGCGGCAAATTCATCCAGCACGCTTCTAGTATCGGTGGGAGCTCCTCCGCCATCTTTGGTTTTTTTTGGGCGGGTTGCCTTACCCTGTGCCGGTTCGCCAGCTTGCTCCTCGCCATCCTTGGGTTCGGTGGGTCGGAGGTCTGGAAATTTTTGATCGCGGGAAAAGATGGCCATCCCCCGGCCTTGAAACTGCCTGCGCCAATAGCGGGTCCTGCCGCGAGACAGGCCCGCCCCCTCCGCCACATGGCGAGTGGCAAGCTGGTCGTCATATAGCAACAATACGCGAGCGCGGCGGCTGAGGCTCTCGTCGGCTGTTTCTTCTACCAGCTTTTCGAGGTACTGCCGCTGCTCTCGGGTTAGTAAGTTATCGGGCATTGATCAGCCTTTTTGCGAGTGTAGATGATGGTTCAACAGCCAAGCTTGTGAATCAACCGACTTCGCTTTGGAAGGAGGCTTGAGGCGCTCATAAGTGCCGTCAGGTAGCATGCGCCGCGCTCGCAAATTATCCGCCAGACAAGTCGCCAGCACGTCATCGCGCAGGTAGCGGATCATATGGCGTTCCTGCACTGGAAAGAGCACCTCCACGCGCCGGTTAATATTACGCGGCATCAGGTCCGCGCTCCCTAGATAGACCTCTTCCTTCCCTGCATTGCGGAAGTAGAAGATGCGGCTATGCTCCAAAAAGCGTCCCAAAATGCTGGTGACCTGGATATTCTCACTGATGCCGTTCAAACCCGGTCGCAAACAGCATATGCCGCGCACCAGCAGATCCACCTTCACACCAGCCTGTGAGGCCTGGTAAAGCTCTTGAATAATGGGCTTATCTACCAAGGAGTTCATCTTAAAGATCAGATGACCCTTCTCGCCGTTCTTCTGATGTTCAATCTCCCGCTGGATGAGCGCCTGCATCCGCTCGCGCAGGTTGATTGGCGCCACCAATAGCTTGCGATATTCTTTCTTGTTCGAGTAACCTGTCAGGTAGTTAAACAGGTCGGTGGCATCTGCGCCGATCTCGTCATCACAGGTGAACATACCCATGTCCTCGTACTGCTGGGCAGTGACGGCGTTGTAGTTGCCCGTCCCCAGGTGGATGTAACGACGGATGCCCTCCCCCTCCTTGCGCACCACCAGGGCGACCTTGGAATGGGTCTTCAAGCCCAGCAAGCCGTAGATCACATGCACTCCGGCCGACTCCAGCTTTCTCGCCCAACCTATATTGCTCTCCTCGTCGAAGCGCGCCTTTAGCTCCAGCAACACTGCCACCTGTTTGCCTTTTTCCACCGCTTCCAGCAAGGATTGCACTACTGGCGGATTGCGACCAACACGGTAGAGCGTTTGCTTGATCGCCAGGACGTCCGGGTCGCGGGCGGCCATCTTTAGGAAATCCACCACTGGCAGAAAAGACTCGTAGGGATGGTGTAATAAGATATCTTCCTTACGGATCGCGGCAAACAGGTTGCCATCATACTGCTCAGATTTCAACGGCAGCGGAGTAGCAGGAACAAAGGGCGCATCCTTGAGATCATGGCGATCGATATGGTAGAGCTGCATCAGGTCGCTCAAACCCAGCGGGCCGAAGAGGGTATATATATCGTTACGCTCTACCTCCAGGTTTTTGATCAAAATCTCGCGGACGTGGGCTGGCATATCATCGTTCAGCGTGACGCGTACTACAGACCCAAAGCGCCGCTGGCGGACATTTAGCTCCATGGATTCGAGCAAGTCGTCGGCTTCCAGCTCTTGGATCTCCATATCAGCATCCCGGGTCACCCGAAACGGGTGTGCTTCTAAGATCTCCATGCCGGGGAAAAGTGCGTCCAGGTTGGCGGCAATGACTTGCTCCAGCCAGACAAAATAATGGTGGTAAGGCACAGTCCCGTCTTTGCGCACACCGCCGGACGAGCGCTTGATGGGCAATAAGCGCGGCAGGGTATTGGGCACTTTGATGCGGGCGAAGTGTTTTCTTTGGGTTTCGTCGCAAATCAAGACCGCCAGATTGAGGCTGAGATTAGAGATATGCGGAAACGGATGTCCAGGATCAAAAGCCAGCGGAGTAAGCACCGGGAAGACCACTTCATCAAAATGGGCCTTGACGTTCGACTTCTGTCGCTCATCGAGGTCCTTATAATCCATAATGTGGATGCCAGCTTTATTCAGGGCGGGCATGATGTCTTTGGTCAAGCACTCGCGCGATTGGGTCATTAATTGCAGGGCCATTTTACGGATAGCAGCGAGCTGCTCGGCTGGGGTAAGCCCATCGGGAGGCAGGTCAATGATGCCCGCATCAAGCTGCTTTTTAAGGCCGGATACGCGCACCATGTAGAACTCATCCATGTTCGATCCCAGGATTGCCAGGAACTTAACCCGTTCAAGCAAAGGGTTGCTGGCATCGCGTGCTTCCTCCAGCACCCGCCGCTGGAACTCCAGCAAGCTCAGCTCCCGGTTGATATACAGCTTAGGATCATTCAGGTCAACCGGTAAATCCTTTATATCGGTAACTTGCTCAGCAGTTGCAACCATATTCCTCTTCCTTAATAATTGGATGTACTATAACAAATTTTGACAGCGCTGGCAAGCGGAAGAACAACAGCGGAAGAAGAGAGAGGCTGGATGATCTCTATGGGTTTGCGCGTACGAAATCCAAGGCGTAGATTGCATCCTGATAATTGGGGTTTTCACCCAAGGCGGCTTGGAAATCAGAGATGGCAGCTGACGTACTCCCAGCGCGATAATTCGCCCATCCATGCCAAAGCATTGCTTCCTCAGCGTTGGGTGTGATCTTGAGCGCGTATTCTGTCAGGGTAAACAACTCTTCCATGCGCCGCGTGTGGAAATATGCAAAGAAGGGAGTGAACTGGTAGCGCAACATGCGCTGGGGTAAGCCGATGGCGCGCGCCCGGTCAAAGGCCGTCACAGCATCATTGTAACGCTCGAAGTACACCAGGTTGCTACCCAAATTGAACCAAGCAAAGGAGCTCCCGGGGTCGGCGTTTGCGGCAGCTTGTGCAGCCTCCAGCGTTCTCTGGCGGTTAACCTTCTCGTCCCAATCCGGCCCGAGGATGGCTCTGACCGTCTCCTCCTTCTCTGGGGGATAGACCAGGATATAAACGTAATTGAAGGCCTTCCAATACTCTTCCAGTTTCGAGTAGGCGATTTTCTGGTCTGCACCGTAGAAGCTGTCTTGCCCGGTGAATAGCTGGTCGCCGTCATCATAACCGGTCACCAGATTATAGTGCGCCGCCCACAGATCATCGTTAGGCCAGAAGGGATCAGCGAAGTAAAAGGTCTCTTCAATCATGACCGGGATGCCCGCCGCCAGAAACTTCTTGAGCAGGGCCAGGTCGCCTCCCACGCGGTAGATTGCATTCAGCCAGCCAGCCCGCGTGCGCACATAATACACCAGCTCTTCCACGTTGACATTTCTATCCTCTCGCTGCGGCTTTAATAGTTCAGCGATGTCAAATTGGTCGCCTTCCCAGCCGTAATAGCGCAGGTACATTGCCAGGCTGGCAGGACCGCAA
>DATCYX010000202.1:0-4859 GCA_036526235.1 Anaerolineales bacterium
ACAAAGCTCAACCATTTTTGGAAAATCGATAATATCTCCATCCATACTGAAAACAGAGTCGGCGATCACTAATTTGGTTGCGCCTCCATCAGATTCGGCTTGCTGCAAGCGCTGCTCCAACGATTCCATATCATTATGGCGGAAGCGCAGGAATTTTGCACCCGACATCAGGCATCCATCAACAATGCTGGCATGATTTAGCTTATCCGATATTACATAAGAACCTCGTCCAATCAAAGTTGAGACAACAGTTAGGTTGGTCACATACCCAGACGAAAAGGTAATCGCTGCTTCCGCCCCCTTAAAGTTCGCAATTTTCTCCTCAAGCTCTTTGTGCAGCGTCAATGAACCTGCTAACGAGCGAACGCCATGAGTACCCGTACCATATTGGTCTATCGCTGCCTTCGCGGCTGCATTAATTCGTGGATGTCCAATCAAACCCAAGTAGCTATAGGACGCATACATCCCCATTTCGCGGCCATTCACCACCACGCGCGCCCCGCCACGCAATTCTTTGATGGGTTGATTGTAAAAATACAGCCCAAGTTCTTTAATAGTGTTGACGCGCTCGTTCATTGCCTGGATGCGTTCAATGATAGCATCGTTGATCCGCTGACCCATAAATATCTCCTCGTCGGTTAATTAGATTTTACTAAACGGCGTAGACCTTCTTCATCAATGACCATAACGTCCAAAGACCTTGCTTTCTCATATTTTGAGCCTGGATTTTCACCTAAAACCAAGTAGCTGGTCTTTTTACTCACCGAATCAGTCACTTTTCCGCCATGTGTTTCGATAAAATCCTTGACGCCTTCTCTTGTAAAATCAGCAAGAGTCCCTGTAACCACAAAAGTCATACCGTCTAAAGGCTTAGGACCTTCAGCCTCCAGCTCTGAACTCATCATACGTGGCCAGACGCCTGCTGCACGGAGTTTCTCCAAAACCGCCTTATTCGCTGGACGGTCAAACCAATCCACAATGGCTTGGGCGATATTTGGTCCAATGCCCTCAACCGTTTGCAATTCATCGTAACTGGCGGTGGAGAGTGCGTCCAGATCGGAAAAAGTGCGCGCTAGATCACCTGCACCCACCTCCCCTACCCCTCGAATGCCTAATGCATTGACCAAGCGGGGCAGAGATTGATTCTTTGACAACTCAATCGACTGGAGCAAGTTATCTGCCTTTTTCTCTGCAAAACCTTCGAGACCGAGCAAATCTTCATGCTTCAGTGAGTACAAATCCGCTACGTCTTTGATAAAACCCGAATCCACGAGCTGCTCAACGATTCGGATACCCAACCCGACAATATCCATAGCTCCACGCGAGACAAAGTGCTCCAAATTGCGAATCAATTGGGCAGGGCAGGCAGAATTCACACAATACCAGGCTACCTCTCCCTCAAGATGCTCAACAGGTTGCTCGCATGCAGGACAGACCTCTGGGGGTATAAATTCTCTCTCCTGTCCTGTACGCGCTGTTGTTAGCGGACCTATTACATAGGGAATGACATCACCCGCACGCTTGACTGCTACCCGGTCACCGATTCGTATATCTTTGTCGGCGATGTAATCAAAATTGTGCAATGTGGCTTGACGGACAATCACACCCCCGATCTCAACCGGTTCCAGGATAGCATAGGGAGTTAATACACCTGTACGACCAACATTAACACCGATACCCATTAAAGTGGTGGTCACCTCCCGCGCGGGAAACTTGAACGCGATGGCACCGCGTGGGTCCTTGCCAACCACACCTAAATTTTCTCCCAAACCCAGGTCATTAATCTTGATAACTACACCATCTGCCTCAAAAGGAAGTTGGTCTCTTCGCTCAACTAATCGGTTGTATGCCTGGATGGCATCATCTAGGCTGTCGCAATGCTCCTCATCAATGACAGGAAAGCCCAAGGCACGCAACATACCTAGTGTTTCGGTGTGACTCTCAGAAAGGCTGCCATCCCCATCAACCACATCATAGGTTAGCAGCGTCAAAGGACGAGTAGCAGTTAGAGTTGGATCGAGCTGCCGCAAGGCTCCTGCAGCAGTATTGCGCGGATTCTGGTAGGTTTTTTCGCCCCGCTCTTCTAATTGTCGATTTAGGGCCTCAAAATCGGCCGGAGTGATAAAAGCTTCACCACGCACAACCAAATAGGATGGGGGCATGGGCCCATCTACGGATATAGGGATTCTCAAGGGCAGAGCACGAATTGTTCGCAGGTTAGCTGTGATATCTTCGCCGATTTCGCCATCGCCGCGCGTCGCACCTTGCACAAAAATCCCATTGCGGTAATGCAAGACCACGGTTAATCCATCAATCTTTGGCTCCACAACGAAATCAGCCTGAATTACCCTCTCGTCCAGCTTCAAGATACGATCAAACCAGGCACGCACGCCATCCGCATCAAAAGCATTTCCAAGACTCAAAATGGGTGCTGGGTGTCTAACCTTAATAAATTTCTCTGATGGGACTGAGCCTGCACGTTGGGTCGGTGAGTCAGTCGTGATCCAATCTGGATGCTCTTCTTCGCTTTGCCGAAGCTCCAACATCAGTTGGTCAAACTCGTAATCACTGATCAATGGGGAATCTAATACATGATACCGATAATTGTGGTAATGAATCTCGCGGCGAAGATTCTCGATGCGATCGCGCAGACTCTGGTCAACATCAGAGATGTTCATAGTTCGGTATTATAGCCCAAACCAAGGCTTGAAAAGGTTAGAAGAACAAGGCAGATCCAGACCAAATCTGCCAGCAACAAGTGAATGATCTGCATCCAAACCGGCGCCAGCAATAAAAGATTTACCATACCAGCGCCTAATTGAATAATGATGCTAATGGTCAGGAGCCGGGCGATAAGCTGGGTTGCTGGCTGTTTTACCCGTATTCGAATAAAACCAGCCAGGATAATGAGATAGATTCCCACAACGACCGCTATTGTGGGATGAAAAACCCGCAAACGAATTAAGAAATGGGCAGTGGCAGAAAAATCTTGTTGAATCCCTTCTAATAACGAGCTGGCAGGGAACAGTGTGTCTCCTAAGGCGTTTAGAGCGCCGCTAGCGCCGAGCACGATAGTACCCAACAACCCGATGCCCAACAATATCACAGGTGGCTTGTTCTTTACTTCTCCCCTCCCTGGGATATCGGTTGCCAGCCAGGAAGTTAACACGAGGCTTGCCAGGAGGAAAAATGTGTTCACCAAATGGACAACAATCGAAACTGCGCGTCCCGATGATGCATCCTGTCCAACCCATTCAAACAATACTAGACCAGCACCGACCAAGGCCTCTGTCACGATGAATAGGAAGGAAAACCCCGCAGCCCGCCTTTTGCTATCGCCCTTCGGGAAGCTCCTAACAGCCCAAACGAACAAACCCAATACCAACAAAAAAGCTATACCACTGCTGGCACGGTGCACAAATTCGATGCTGGTTTCGATTCGCGGCGCGCGCGGGATGAGCTCTCCATTACACAAAGGCCAATGGCTGCCGCAACCAGCTCCCGATCCAGTAGCACGCACATACGCGCCCCACAAAATCACGGCAAGATTGTACAGCAAGACCCCCCAAGAATATTTGGCAAAACGGCTCATGTTCATAATTTAAAATAGGCGAGGTTGTTTCGGGATTTCTGGATGTTTAATTTCAAAGCCAGCAATAGTCTTAAATTTATTACATGTAGCTGGCGCATGACCCGCATAATCGTTGTTAAAATACCCATAGATGCTCTCTACGCGATCGAGATAAGTCTGGAGTTGTTGCCACCATAGTTTTAACTCAGCAGTCTTATCCACTCTTTCACGCTCGTGGGATTGATAGCTCCCGTGCTTTCCGATCCAGCGGACATAAAGGAAATCAGCTGTTAGATGAATATCTCTCGGCAAGTTGGGAAATTCGGTCGCCGTCCAACATGCATTATGTGTAGAGAGCATTGCCGAGGTATCATGCTCCTCAGTGTACCATGAGGCATGCCGTAACTCAATTGCCAGCCGTAAATCCTTAGCCTGCCGAAATGATCTCAACTCCGACAGGAATGATTGCAAAATTTTGAATTGAGTTACGGCAAACGCTGGTGGAAATTGGAGCAGCACCACGCCAAGCTTCTCACCCAAACCAGTTGTGGCGTTCAGAAAATTAAGCATTAAGTATATAGCCCCTACCAATCCACGTTCATGAGTGATTATTTGGGGTGTTTTTGCACTGATGCGAAATGTATTCGGGGTCGAAGCCGCCCAAGCCTGGATTACTTCACGCCGCGGCGTACCATAGAATGTTGTATCCATTTCTACTGAATTGAAATAACGGCTATAATGATTCAGATAATTTCGTGCTGGAGTGCCGGTCGAATAGAATGCACCAAGCCAATCCGAATATCCAAATCCCATCGTGCCAAGATACCAATTTGTCATTGCTTTTATTATAATAATGCAACCAAAAAACAAAGAGACCGTTTCATGACCGAATCAAAAATCACCATTTACGGTACCACCTGGTGCGGCGATTGTCGACGTACAAGGCGATTCCTCGATTACCACAAGGTATCATACCATTGGATCGATATCGATCAAGATAAAGATGGTGAGGAATTTGTGTTTACCATCAATCAAGGCATGCGTAGTGTACCAACGATTGTCTTCCCTGATGGATCAATTTTAGTCGAACCTTCAAATATCAAGGTAGCGGAAAAACTTGGGCTGCCAACATGATCAATAACCAGCCATGAACCCTTCTCCCAAAAAAGCCCTCGTTTTAGGCGCGACCGGATTTATTGGAGGCCATATCGCCCTTGCCGCTCTAGAGCGTGGATGGCAGGTACGTGGGTTCAGACGCGATCCATTGGCAACAGGCAACCTGGCTAAT
>DATCYX010000203.1:0-4343 GCA_036526235.1 Anaerolineales bacterium
TGGGGCTGGTCGGCGCTTTGGAGCAATCGGCCCGGCAACACCAACATACTTCCGTCACCATCGAAGCGCCCGCGCCCTTTCCTTCGCTTCCAGCCGCCGTGGAAGTCGCAGCCTATCGCATCATACAGGAAGCGCTTAAGAATGCCATCGAGCATGGGAAGGCTAAGAATTGTGTTACCAGCATATCCTTTGATGATGGCCTTGCCCCTGGCAGCTTATGCTTTACGATTCGCGACGACGGTGTGGGGTTGCCGGAAGTAGTTACACCAGGTGTGGGGCTGATCTCAATGCGTGAGCGGACGGAGGAGCTGGGAGGCGCGTTTACGATCCATCCACGACAAGCCGGCGGAACAGAGGTCGAGGTGCGATTACCGCTGGATTAAGAGAGTGCCCATGGAAAACAACACCATCCATCTGCTCATAACTGACGATTCCCAGGCCGCACTGACTGGATTGAAGGCACTCCTGAAAGGAGTGGCAGACATTCAACTGGTAGGCGACGCGCCTGGCGGTGGCGAAGCCATCCGGCTTGCTGAACGGCTACAGCCTGATGTCATCCTCATGGACCTGCACATGCCGGATATGAATGGCATTGAGGCCACGCGCCAGATCGTGCACACCAGCCCGCATATCGCCGTTCTCGTCTTGACGATGTACGATGACGACGACTCTGTGTTCGCAGCGATGCAAGCTGGTGCGCGAGGTTACCTGCTTAAAGGAGCTTCCAAAAAAGAGATGCTGCGTGCGATCCGGGATGTAGCCAGCGGGGCCGCAATCTTCAGTCCAGCTATCGCACGGCGCATGATGAGCTACTTTAATCAGATCCGCAAACAGCCAGCCGCGCACGCTTTCCCCGAATTAACCCAGCGTGAAAGGGAGGTACTGACGCTAATGGCCCAGCATCACTCCAATCAGGAAATCGCCCAGTCGCTCTCACTGAGCGACAAGACCGTGCGCAACTACACTTCGAATATCTTCGCCAAGCTTCAGGTTGCCGATCGAGCGGAAGCCATTATCCAGGCAAGGGATGCTGGCTTGGGGCAAGAGGTGGATCCAAGGTAAAGCCCCGATCGAAAATAACACCAGCACCAGTTTAATACGTGGTGCTGGCTTGACTTTAGTTACTCACCGTGGGTAGGGAGCCCACCCTCTCCGCAGGTAATTTCCGCCAATCCACGCGAAGTTCAGCAAAACTTCGTGGAGATTAGCGGATATTTTTCCATTAACCCTGCGCCAATGTTTTCCTTTTATTGTCTTCAGTTCTATTTAATACTCCGTCGTTTACCAGATAGGCTGGCGATTTTGCCCTCGGCAGCCTAGGGACCGAGCAGCCACGCGCGTGCGCCGTTTGGCGTGAGGACAATTCAGGAAGCCATAGCTTCCGCCGTATGTGGCGGGCATGAGACACACCCGTCCATTTCAATACCCGCAAGGCTCATATTTGTATCATCCGGTTGAATCATACCGTTTAGGTTACTTCATCCAGATGAGTGCGAAGTCTGCTTACGGCATTTGTGATGTTTATCACTTGCTTCGGCAAAGATCTTGATCTAAAATCTTGTTAAAGGTTACCTTTATTCCTACGTCATGAAACAACGGGAGCAGATAGTTGTTCTGTCTCTATCAAAAGTCTTCAGGAGTTTCGTTTTAGCCATTAGTTTGACCTGAGGCTGCCGTTTGCAAAAGGCTGACACACTCATCCGCACAAAGCTGCGCCTGCCCTTCACCAGACCAGAGCTGGTCCCGCGGCTGCATCTCCAGGAGCAAATTGCGCAGGGGTTGCGCGGACCGCTTACCCTGGTTACCGCCCCCGCTGGTTTTGGAAAGACCACCCTGATTGCATCCTATATTACAAATTGCGGATTGCCCATCGCCTGGCTGTCTCTAGATAAGGATGATAACCAAGCAGGGCGCTTCCTGAACTATCTGGTCGCTGCCTTACAAGAGGCTGACTATACAATCGGGAACGAGGCCGCTCAACTGGTGGCGGCGGCACAGCAGGCACCGCCTGAAGCGATCCTGACCAGTCTCATCAATGACCTGGATACCAGCGAAGGGGAGATAGTCCTGGTATTAGATGACTACCAGTTTATTAAAAACCAGGTTGTACATGATGTTGTAACTTTTTTACTCGAGCATTGCCCAAATACATTTCATCTATTGGTTGCTACCCGTTCGGACCCACCGCTGCCATTAACGCGTTTGCGAGCACGCGGCCAGACGATTGAACTTCGCACCGCTGATCTTAGCTTTACCGAGATGGAGGCAGCTGTGTTCCTGAACGATGTCATGGGGCTCAACCTGGATGCAGGATCGGTCGCGGCGCTCGCAGAACGCACCGAGGGCTGGGTTGCCGGATTACAGATGGCAGCTCTCTCGATGCGCGATCGGGAAGATGTACGCGGGTTTATCGAAGGGTTCTCGGGGACTAACCGCTACATTTTGGACTATTTGATGGAAGAAGTCCTCGCCAGCCAGCCGCCAGAAATCCAGCGTTTTCTTCTGTACACGTCGATTTTGGAGCGCCTAACCGCCCCGCTATGCGATGCGGTAACCGAGATTCAAGACAAGATGGATAGTAGTAACAAATCTATACCCTCTTCTCGCGTTTCTCAATCTATCCTGGAGTACCTGGATCGGGCGAATCTCTTTCTTATCCCTCTGGATGATGCGCGTGTTTGGTACCGCTATCATCACCTCTTCGCCGATCTGTTGCGCGCCCGGCTGCACCAGACCCACCCAGATTTGATCCATCACTTGCATATGCGGGCCTCCGCCTGGTTGGAAGAAAAAGGCATTATTTCCGAAGCGATTCACCATCTCTTCGCTATACAGGAGATTGGACGGGCAGCAGACCTGATCGAGCGCTACGGACCAGTGTATCTGGCACAAAGCGACCCTTCGATTTTCCAGATGGCCGACAGTCTCCCAGCGGAAATGCTTATCGCCCGACCTAAAATTGGGATTTACCTGGCCTGGTTTCTCATCGTCCAGGGTCACACCAGAAAAGCCGTCCAAATACTGCACGACGTGAGGCGACAACTTGCAGACCTCGATTCTGGTCAACAATGGATGCAGACGTTTATCGCCACGGCTCTCGCTTTTCTTGCCCCACCGGGTAGCAATCCTGATGTTTATCCCCTCCCTGATTTCAGGCTATTGGATGAGATCCCTGCCGAAGAGATGGTCTTGCGTAACGCGGCAGATTTCCTCTACGGGATGGCACTGGCAAGACGAGGGGAATTACACCGTGCTGTGGAGGTCTCGCTCGAGTGTATCCAGAGGGAGAGGTTACAACGTGGAACACTAACCATCCCAACATTAGCTCCCTTCCTGTCCCGTTTCTACCTGATGCTGGGTCGTTTACACGCATCCGCCAACCTGTGCCGCGAATTTTTAGACCCCATCCAGGAGCGAGGCATCCGGTTCGTCTATACTGCCGGCAGCATGAAGATCGACCTGGGGGAGGTGCTGTACGAATGGAATTGTCTGGATGAGGCCGAGCTGCATATCCGAGACGGCCTTCGAGACAATGAACCCTGGCGGAATATTATGACGGATGGCTTCGGACTGGTAGCCCTGACGCGCCTCCTTCAGTCAAAGGGGAAATACGCCGAAGCGATGCAGGTCGTAGAGAAGTTTGAGAAGAGACTGCGAGAGGACTCACAGCCGCGTGAATTCGATGAGGATTTACGCACCCTGAGGGTTCGCGTGGAGCTTTCCAGCGGGGATCTCCAAAGCCCTTCCCTTTGGGCCGATCAGATTTTGCTGAGCGAGGATTTCGAACTCCACGAGGAGTATTACCGGCTCACCCTTGCCCGCATCCGCCTGGCGCAGGGCAGGTACGCCGAAGTCGAAAAAATCCTTGCCGGGATGACACCCCAGATTACCGCTGGCAGCCGGATAACCAGGCAACTGGAATGCAATCTGCTTCTGGCCCTTGCAGTGGCCGGGCAGCAGCGCCTACCAGAAGCTTTTAAATTCATCGAATCCACCCTTGCCCTTGCTGAGCCTGAAGGATATATGCGGATCTTTTTAGATGTTGGAGAGCCAGTTCGAGAACTGCTGACCGCCTATCTGCGGTCAGATGCTCCTGCTCATAAAATTTACGCTCGGAACATACTGGATGCGTTTTCCCTCACGAGACAAACAAGTTCTCCAGGGCCTCAGCCAGCCGGGCTGATAGAACCCCTTTCAGGACGCGAGCTGGAAGTCCTCGAGTTATTGGCTCTGGGAAAGTCCAACCGAGAGATCGCCGGGCAGCTCTTCGTTTCCCCAGGTACTGTAAAAGCTCATACATCCAGTATCTATCGCAAGCTGGACGTCGCCAACCGGACCGAGGC
>DATCYX010000204.1:0-2348 GCA_036526235.1 Anaerolineales bacterium
TCGAAATCCACGTCGCGAAAGAAGCCATGTTTAGCAAATAATTCACTCCAATGCTCTGGGGGCTGCACGTTGATGTGTGACGGCTCTTTGTAATCAAATGGCGTCGAGGAGAAAAGAACCCCTTCGCTGTGCGCACAGAAGTTTTCGATCGCCTTCTCCGCCTCATCCCTGAGCATGTGCTCCAGAACCTCGATGCACACGATCAAGTCATACTTCATTGGAAACGGCTCGGCGGCTGAGCCGACCCAACAGTATGGCTGGACGTCTGGATGGACATGCTGGATGGCAAACTCAGAGACATCCAGGCCGTAGGCTTCTACCCCCCGCTGACGTAACCTTTCTACCAGGAATCCCCAGGCGCAGCCAACGTCCAGTACTGTTGATGGGCGGATGTCCTGAACGATCCTCTTGGCGATGGCGTCGAAAAACCCCAACCAGGTTTCATCGCGTTGGTATGGGCGCCCGCAGCAATGGGCGAAGTAATAGGCGTCAAAATATTGGGAATAATCTTGCGATGCCATCAACATGTCTCCATCGCCATTCTGAGCGCATCCTCCCATCCAGGCAGGCATAGCCCAAAGGTATGAGCAAATTTATCACAATTCAGCGCAGAGAACAATGGGCGCTGGGCGAGCGTGGGGAAATCGGCGGTATGGGCTGGCAAAATCTCGCGCGTCACCTGCTCCTCCTTATGGGGGTCATGGCTCAGGATGGCCTGCGCCCACTCCAGCCGGCTGGCGTAACCGTTGCCTGCCAGATGGTACAAACCACGGCGCTCGCCCAGCCAACCGCTGGGATCACCCCCCGCCTTTGCGATGAGCTGCGCAGTGGTTTCTGCCAGCATGCGCGCCCAGGTGGGGTTGCTCACTTGATCATCTACAATACGCAGGCTGGGCTGCTTACGAGACCATTGCAACACTTTGGTGACAAAGCTGTCGCGGCGCAGGCTATACACCCAACTGGTGCGCAAGATAAGATAAGCTCCGCCAATGTGCTCAATCGCCTGTTCGCCTGCCAGCTTGCTCCTGCCGTAAACATTCAGCGGGTTGGGCGTATCGCTCTCAATGTACGGGCTGCCTTTGCTGCCGTCGAAGACGTAATCAGTCGAATAATGGATGAGGGCAGCACCCAGGTCAACAGCCTGTTCTGCCAGCACGCCGGGTGCCCGGGCGTTGACCGCATAGGCCAGCTCCTCTTCGCTCTCTGCCTGGTCCACTGCCGTATAAGCGCTGGCGTTGACGATCAACTGAGGTCTTGCTTGGCGCACCGCTTTTTGTGCTGCACCCTCCTGCGCCAGGTCGATCTCCGGGTAATCCACAGCGATCACCTCACCCAGCGTTGCTAATGTGCGCTGTAACTCCCAACCAAGCTGTCCATTTTTACCGAGGAGTAGAATGCGCATGTTCACCGCTGATGAAAAGGGATATCCTCATCTAACAACTGCAGCAGGTATTTGCCGTACTCGTTGGTATCCATCGACTGGGCCTGGAGGCGTAGTTCTTCTTTGGTGATATTGCCCATGCGGTAGGCGATCTCCTCCGGGCAGGATATCATCATGCCCTGCCGCTCTTCGACTGCCTGGACGAAGTTAGCCGCCTGCAGCAGCGATTCGTGCGTGCCAGCATCCAGCCAGGCCACGCCGCGCCCCAATGGCTCGACGCGTAGCTGGCCGCGCTCCAGGTAGGTGCGGTTTAGGTCTGTTATCTCCAGTTCGCCCCGCGCCGAGGGCTTGAGATTGGCGGCGATCTCTTCGACATGCTGATCGTAAAAATACAAACCGGGTACCGCATAATGCGAACGCGGATGGATGGGCTTCTCCTCAATGCTCAAGGCGCGGCCCTGCTCGTCGAAATCGACTACGCCATAACGCTGCGGGTCGCGCACCGGGTAGGCGAAGATCAGCGCCCCTTCGGTTAGCTGTGCAGCAGTCCTAAGCTGGGAGGGCAGGCCGTGCCCAAAGAAGATATTATCCCCCAAGATCAGGCAGACTGACTCCCCAGTGCTGAAGCCGCGCTTGACCAGGAATGCGTCCGCCAGCCCGCGCGGTTCGGATTGCTCGGCGTAAGAGAATTGCAGACCCCATTGAGATCCATCCCGGAGCAGGGCTTTAAACGCGGGTAGCGCCTCGGGCGTGCTGATAACCAAAATTTCGCGGATGCCCGCCAACATTAACATGGATAGCGGATAATACACCATAGGCTTATCGTAGACCGGCAGCAGTTGCTTGCTGATGCCAATGGTGAGCGGATACAGGCGGGTGCCGCGCCCGCCGGCAAGGATAATGCCCTTCATAAATTTCCTCCTCGCTTGGAGTAATTACGTGTCAGCCAACCCTGAAAATCTTGCTG
>DATCYX010000205.1:0-4824 GCA_036526235.1 Anaerolineales bacterium
CATAGAATACGCGACCCTTGCGAGTCTTTCGCTCTACAATCTCGCCTCCATCCTGTGGGCATTGCACTCCAATCTTCTCCAGCCATGGCTCGGTATAACGGCAATCCGGGAAATTGCTGCAGCTGATGAACTTGCCATAGCGCCCGTAGCGAATCACCAAGGCGTGCCCCGATTCTGGGCAGTCCCTTCCAACTGGCTCCAGTTCCTTCTTCATCTCTGGAACGCGGGCATCGGCGTCAGCCACCTGCCGGGAGAATGGCGTGTAAAACTGCTTAATCGGATCCACCCAGGGTTGCACTCCGGAGGCGATGCGATCCAGATCCTCCTCCATGCGCGCCGTAAACCCTACGTCGACAATATTAGGGAAGTATTCAGTGATCATATTATTGACCAGGTTGCCCGTCTCTGTGGGGCTAAGGCGCTTGCTCTCGCGCAAGACATAGCCACGACTTTGCAAGGTAGATAAGATCGGTGCGTAAGTCGAAGGTCGCCCGATGCCATATTCCTCCAGTGTGCGGACCAGCGTTGCCTCGGTAAAGCGCGGTGGGGGTTGGGTGAAGTGCTGTTCTGGCAACAATCGCACTAGGCGCTGAGACTGACCTTCTACCAGGTTGGATGGGAGGCGCGTTTCACCTTCTTCTTCGGTCTTTATGTCTTCGTCCCGGGCTTCTTTATAGACAACCAGGAAACCCGGGAAACGCACTGTGGAACCGGAGGCGCGCAGCAGATACTCGTGCTGCGCCAGGCCGGTGATTTCCACGGTGAGCGTATCGAAAATAGCCGCTGCCATTTGGGAGGCCAGGAAGCGCTGCCAGATCAGCTGGTATAGACGGAATTGATCACGAGTGAGGTAGTCCTTTATCGAATTTGGCTGTCGGTTCACTGCGGTAGGGCGGATTGCCTCATGGGCTTCCTGTGCACCGCGCGATTTGGTTTTGTAGCGCGGAGCCTCCTTAGGCAGGAAAGTTTCGCCAAAGCGCCCAGCGATGAAATTGCGTGCCTCCGACCGCGCCAGTTCCGAAACACTGGTCGAATCGGTGCGCATATAGGTGATCAGGCCGACTGAGCCCCCTTCACCCACATCCACGCCTTCGTAGAGCTGTTGAGCGATCGCCATTGTGCGCCTAGCTGTATAACCTAATCTGCGGGAAGCCTCCTGCTGCAGTGTGCTGGTAGTATACGGCGCCGCCGGGCTACGCCGCCGCTCGCCACGCTTGACCTTGCTGGTAGTGTAGACAGCCGACTGCATTTCCGCCAGGACGGGCTGCACGTCGGCTTCCTTGCTCAGCACTGGCTCCTGTTTATCAATCTTAGCCAGCTTGGCGATAAAGGTTTCTTTACCGCCCTCCGGGAGAAACTCGCCCGCGATGGTCCAATATTCCTCAGGGACGAAGGCATCGATCTCACGCTCTCGCTCGACAACCAGGCGCAGCGCTACGGACTGGACACGACCGGCGGAGAGCCGGCTGCGCACCTTGCGCCACAGCAGCGGACTGAGGTTATAGCCTACCAATCGATCCAATACCCGGCGTGCCTGCTGAGCGTTCACCAAATCCATGTTGATGCCGCGCGGGTGAGAAAAAGCTTCGGCAACCGCCGGTTCGGTAATCTCGTGAAACACCACGCGTTGGGTGATCTCAGGGTCAATCCTAGCCGACTCCATCAGGTGCCAGGCGATTGCCTCACCCTCTCTGTCGGGGTCGGTCGCCAGATATATCTTCTCCGCTTTCTTAACCAGATCTTTGATCTCGTTTACCACCTGGCGTTTTTCCTTGGGCACACGGTATTTGGGGGTAAAGTCGTTCTCTACATCTACCGAAAGCTGCGATTTGAGCAAATCCCGCACATGCCCTATGGACGCCTTGACCGTGTAGCCCTTGCCCAGGAAGCGACCCACGGTACGTGCCTTGGCTGGCGACTCGACAATGACCAATTTGCCAGAGCGTTTCTGCCTGGGCTTGACAAGCGTCTCGTCGGGTGTCAGTCCCTCGTGGGCAGGTGTGCGCCCCATGCGCACCATATTCGTGCCGCACACCGGGCAGACGCCACGCGTGGCCGGTGTCCCCCCCTTGGTAAAAACGGGTTGGGGATCGCTCAATTCGCGCTTGGTTTTACATTTAACACAATAAGCTTCCAAAATGATTACCTCCATATAAGTGCTATCTCTTACCAATTACACAGGCCTCAGATGTAGCTACGCCCGCTCTCTTTTAACGACTTTACGATCTGCCGCACCTTCTGAGCTTGATCCTTTCGGCAAACCAGCAACACATCACCGGTGTCCACCAGTACCAGATCCTGGACACCAATGGTCACAATTAGGCGGTGTTCCTGATTTACATAGACAAGCGTTTCGCGAGTATCCAAACCGATATGCTCGCCGCCCATCACGATGTTACCTTGTGGATCGGAAGGTAGCACATCGAAGAGTGAGTCCCAGCTTCCCACGTCATTCCATCGCAGGTCATCAGCCATGATGACTGCTACATCTTTGGCGCCCTCCATGATGCCATAATCAATGGTCTCTGATACCAGTTCATCCCAAATTCGGTAAATAACCGTTTGCTGCTGTGACGAACCCCACGCCTGCTGGATCTCTTGCAACCCAGAATATAGTTTTGGCATCTGTGTGGCAAATTCAGACAGTACGCGATCTACTCGCCACACGAACATGCCAGAGTTCCAAGCATGATCACCTTGTTTCAACATGCGACGCGCCCGTGCTTCATCCGGTTTTTCACGAAAGCGAGCTACGCGGAAAGCGTCATAGTTGCGATAAGTGGTGATACGTTCCCCGCGCTGAATATAACCGTATGCTGTAGCTGGATAGCTGGGCGTGATACCCAATGTTACCAGATGATTATCTTGCGCCGCATTATGAGCGGCTGCCAGCATCTTCCGGAAGCCTTCCTCGTTGCCTATGAAATGATCCGATGTCAGGATAGCCATCACCGCCTGTGGATCGCGCTGTTGCAGCGCTACAGCCGCCAAGCCAACCACTGATGCGGTGCCCCTCGGCATAGGCTCCAATAAAAAATTTTCCTTCGGGATGGCAGGAGATTGTAATTGCAGTTCTGCTGCCTGCTCAGCGACAGTCACCACGTAAATTCGCTCAGGCGGGAATAAGCCCTCCAGGCGTTGCACGGAAGTCTGGAAAAGGCTGCGCTCTTCGATTAAGCGTAAGAACTGTTTCGGCTTTGCCTGTCGCGAAAGTGGCCAAAGGCGGGTGCCACCTCCCCCAGCCATGATAATTGCGTAAAAGTGATCGAACATAGATACCTGATTACTTTATGATGTAATCCTCTGCCTCTTCTCGGATTGCCACGAAATTCATCCCGCCTAGCTGCCGTACCATCCCTTTGAGCTCCATCAGCGCTAGTGTGGCTGAGACCTTCTCAATGGGCATGTCCACCCGGGCTCGTATATCGTCTACGTGCATGGGTTCTCTGGTGAGCACGCTCAGCAGCCTGGCTTCGACCTCATCCTTGGGCAAGACCGCTCGAGCTACACGTTGCTGCTGGAAAGAAGCCAGGTCAAGACTTTCCAGCACGTCCTCAGGGGTCAACAGGGGGCGAGCGCCCTGATGGATCAGGCGATTGCAGCCCACGCTTTTGGGTGCATTGATGTTTCCAGGCACAGCGAACACCTCTCGCCCCTGATCGGCAGCAAACTCAGCCGTGATCAAAGCTCCGCTACGCTCGCCTGCCTCAATAACAATAACTGCCATAGAAAGGCCCGAGATGATGCGGTTGCGGGGTGGAAAGTTGACACCATCGGGCGGTGTACCTGGCGCATAATCGCTCATCAAGGCGCCACTCGCTATGATCTGATCAGCAAGCTGGCGATGCTCCGGAGGATAAATTTGGTCAACTCCGCTTCCCAACACAGCCAATGTCCTACCTCCAGCATTCAATGCAGCCTTGTGCGCCTCGGCATCGATGCCACGTGCAAGACCACTGATTACCGTCACCCCGCGGCGTGCCAATACGCTGGCAATTTCCGCAGTCACCTGACGACCATAAGCAGTGATCCCTCGCGTGCCGACGATCGCCACAGCCCACTCATCTTCTGGTTGAAGGTTGTCACGCAGGTAGAGCACAGGGGGGGGCTGGTCGATCTCCTTAAGGCGTCTGGGGTAGGCTTCATCTTCCCAGGTCAGCACCTGGATGCCAAGGCTGTGCACCCGCTCCCAAACCAGTTCTAACGAAACACCCGCGCGTACTTGTTGCATAGTCTCGATCAGCTTGGGACCTAGTCCTGCGGCGCGCATTTCTTGAGGAGAAGCGTGCCAGGCTGTCTCTACGTCCCCAAAATGCTGGATCAGATTACGCAGGCGGACCGCACCAATGCCTTTGACAAGGTTAAAACCCACCCAATACGCTTTTGGATCAATCAAGAGTACTCCTCTTTAGGAAAGAAGCCCACCGGTTTAAAAAACGTGGACAGAATACCACAATCAAATTATGTGTGTCAAGAGATGGTCATCCACCTTGAGTTTACCTCAATCCCTCCAACAAACGCACGCGCATTTCCCCTTGATCAAGATCAATCTTTAGGACAATCGAATCAATCACAGGCATCAGAAAATCCGACCCTTCCGAAGGCCGCACGATGCAGACATCGTTCGCACCCGTCTCCAGGATATCAACCACGGTACCCAGGAACTCTCCATCCTCGCTGTACACACGCAGCCCAAGGATTTGATGGTGGTAATAATCCCCTTCGGGTAAGGCGGGTATATCATCAGCACGCACATATAGTAACTTATTTCGCAAGGCACCCACCGCATCGCGGTCCAATATTTCTTTAAATGCCAATAGCAGA
>DATCYX010000206.1:0-2615 GCA_036526235.1 Anaerolineales bacterium
CATCGACCAGCATGGCGGCCCGCTATTTGGCGTGGCCATCAGCCCGGATGGAAGCCTGCTGGCAACCGCCGGATACGACAATATCGCCAAAATCTGGAAATTGGATCTCTCCCCGGGAGCAGCCTCCGCCGAGCTGTTACACGCTCTAACCGGACATGCGGCTGGGCCGCCGCTCGGGGGCACTTTTCCCGGGCTGAGCTCTGTCGCCTTCAGCCCGGATAGCACGATGCTGGCGACCGGCGGCGTGGATAATTATGCGAAGGTGTGGGACGTGAAGACCGGTCAAGAGCTGCTCTCCGTCCAGGTCGATCCGGATGGCAGTGGGGTCACCCGGCTGGCTTTTAACCCGGACGGTCTCCTCTTAGCGACAGCCAGTGACGATGTGCCTGATGTCACGCTGGCCAAAATCTGGGACGTAACCAGTGGCCGTGAGATCTCCACCTTTTCAGGGCACAGCCAGACCGGGCGTATCTGGGGCCTGGCTTTCAGCCCGGATGGGAAACGCGTAGCTTCAAGTGGAGGGGCAGGCGTGTTAAAAATTTGGGATACATCGAGCGGCGAAGAACTGCTGAACATCGCCGGGCATAGCTCCGTGGTCACAGGTGTGGATTTCAGCCCGGACGGGAAATACCTGGCATCGACAAGCTTGGATGGCACCGCCAGGGTGTGGGACGCTTCTTCAGGGGAGGAGCTGCGGTTATATACCAACCCAAGCGGGCCCCTCTACGGCGTGGCTTTCACCCCAGACGGGAAAAATGTCATCGCTACCGGCGCAGGTCTTGTGTACGGCTATATTTTCGACACGCAGGACTTGATCCGTCTGGCCACTTCGCGTCTGACGCGCTGGTTCACGCTCGACGAGTGCCGCCAGTATCTTCATCGGGACGATTGCCCCTCACGCTGATCGATCCCTCAAGGGTTTCTGGTAGGGACGAATCTGCAATCATCTGGTATCCCCCATCCCGCTTGCCGCTTCCCTCCTCATTCTATGGTGGAGGGAAGTGGTTTTTTAAAAATATTCTCCAGAATAGGATACAATGGGCAGATCGAAATTCACACAACTGGATCAAGACTACCTATGAAGAAAATCATCCTATTGTTAACCGGCATGGCGCTAACCCTCGCCGCTTGCCAGGGGCAGGCAGTTTCGCCTCAGCCCGCACCGACCGAAGCAGCTACGCCCTCCCTGGTCCCAACCATCCAGGCCACCCTGGCAGAAGCCACACCCACTCAGCCAGAAGCCCCGGCTGGCTGCACCGCGATCAGCCCCAAGCCCACGCCTGGCCCGACGGAAACCTCGCTATTCCCACCCGTCAGCCCAGATGATTGGGTCAAGGGCCCTGCCGATGCCTCCATCACGCTGACCGAGTATAGCGATTTCCAATGACCAGGCTGTGCTGATCTGGCGCCCGTGTTGGCGCAGCTACAAGAAGAGTCACCCAAAGATATCCGCATCGTCTATCGCCATTTCCCGTTGATCTCCATCCATGATAAGGCCGCCCTATCGGCTCAAGCTGCCGAGGCTGCCGGGATGCAAGGTAAATTTTGGGAGATGCACGATCTGCTCTTTGAACGCCAGGGGGAATGGGTAGATCTTAGCGTTGAAGAGTTCCAAGAGTGGGTCATCGCCCGTGCCGAAGAGTTGGACCTCAATACGGAGCAGTTTTCCAGTGATCTTACCAGCCAGCCCCTCGCCGACAAAGCGCAGGCTGCCTGGGATCGAGGGGTGGAGATCGGCATGCCCGGCACGCCGTTCTTGCTGGTCAATCAAAGCATCTGGCCTAGCAACCTGCCCATGAAACAGGGGAACATTGCAGCCGTGATCCGCCTGGAATTGATGGAGTCAAGGCAATTCAGTGAGTGCCCGCCGATGACCATCGATGCCTCCAAACAATATGTCGCCATCCTGCACACTGAGAAGGGCGACATTACGATCGAGTTGTATGCAGATAAAGCTCCTTTGGCGGTGAATAATTTCATCTTCCTGGCTCGCAACGGCTGGTATGATGAGGTGACCTTCCATCGCGTGATGGAGAACTTCGTAGCCCAGGCTGGCGATCCCAGCGGCACAGGCTTTGGCACCCCAGGATATGCCTTCTCCAATGAGATATCCCCCGACCTCAAGTTCGATAAAGCCGGGATTGTGGCGATGGCAAACGCTGGACCCGACTCGAATGGCAGCCAATTTTTCATCACCTATGCACCAACCCCTCAGCTAGATGGCGGCTATACCATCTTTGGACAGGTCATTTCTGGCATGGACGTAGCTGAAAGCCTAACACCACGCGATCCCTCCCAGGCGCTGGATCTGCCCCCTGGCGACGAGATCATCAGCGTGGAAATCCAAGAGAGATAGCTACAAGCAAAATGTCGCAAATTTAGGGATATATTTTTGGATAACTCGGTCTATAACCAGCCAACCAACATCAACCAGGCACACGATATTCACTGGCCTTCAGTGCTGCAGCTAGGCTTCAGCCTGCTTGGCATATCCATCCTGTGGAGTGGGGCCTTTATCCTGGTGTTGATCGGCCTGATACAACTGCTGCTGCCTGCAGAGGCGCAAGGCAACAGCACAATCCCTCTATTACTTGGGTCGTCTGGGGTGACGATCG
>DATCYX010000207.1:0-4583 GCA_036526235.1 Anaerolineales bacterium
CATCACAGAGCTACTCAATGACCCGCCCTCAGGGCAATTGTATATGCCCTGAGGGGCATGCGCAATCCCGCAAATAGAGTGTTTAGGGTGTTTTGGTGGTGGTATACCACCACCAAAACACCCCATTTTCTCTCTTCAGTGGTGGGAAATCGTCCTAATGCGATTGCCCTGGACCCGCCATATATCGAAGCTCAAATAGTCTGTTGGAGAGGTATAATTTTATAGTTAAGCTGTTTGTCCGGTTTTGCACTTTTTCTGATAGAAGGATGTCTTTTTAATGGAAATTGGTAACATTC
Source organism: Anaerolineales bacterium (assembly GCA_036526235.1). Classification (GTDB taxonomy): domain Bacteria; phylum Chloroflexota; class Anaerolineae; order Anaerolineales; family UBA4823; genus DATCYX01. Next base: position 297 of record DATCYX010000207.1, read on the forward strand.
AACAGGTAGATATCGACGATCAAATGCGCGCCGCATACCTGGACTATGCCATGAGCGTGATTGTTGCGCGCGCTTTGCCAGATGCCCGCGATGGACTGAAACCCGCCCACAGGCGCATCCTTTATGCCATGCACGATATGGGCTTGCGTTCGAATAGCGCCTATAAAAAATCCGCCCGTATAGTTGGCGAGGTGCTGGGCAAGTATCACCCGCATGGTGACGCTGCGGTGTACGATACCATGGCGCGGCTGGCTCAGGATTTCTCTATGCGTTATCCGCTGGTGGACGGGCAGGGCAATTTCGGTTCCATCGATGGTGACGCACCTGCCGCTATGCGCTATACCGAGGCGCGCCTGGCGCCAATCGCTGAGGAGATGCTGGTCGATATCGACAAGGACACAGTCGATTTCACCACCAACTTCGATGACTCGCTGGAGGAGCCGGTTGTTCTGCCGGCGCGCCTGCCAAACCTGCTGCTAAACGGTGCCTCCGGCATCGCCGTGGGTATGGCGACCAATATTCCCCCGCACAACCTGGGGGAGCTGGCAAGCGCCTTGATCTATCTAATCGAAAATTACGACAAGATTGACGACATCCCGGTGGAAGAACTGATAAAGTTCATCCCCGGCCCAGATTTCCCCACCGGTGGCGTGATTGTTGGATCGGAGGGCATTTGGCAAGCCTACAGCACCGGTCGCGGGCGCATCGTGTTGCGTGGTCTAGCCCATATCGAGGAGATGAGCGGAGGCCGTTACCGCATTGTGGTCACCGAGATTCCTTTCCAGCTTAACAAATCTTCCTTGATCGAGCGTATCGCCGAACTGGTTCGTGAAGGCAAGCTAGATGAAATTTCTGACCTGCGCGATGAATCCGACCGGCGGGGCATGAGCATCATCATCGAGCTCAAGCGAAGCGCCCAGCCCAAAAAAGTACTCAACCAGCTCTTCAAGTACACCCCGTTGCAGTCCACATTCGGTGTCCAGTTGCTCGCCTTGGTGGATGGCGAGCCTCGCCTGCTATCGCTCAAGCGCGCCTTGCAGATCTTTGTTGAGCACCGGCGAGTTGTAATTACCCGCCGCTCCCAGTTTGAGTTGCAAAAAGCCCGCGCCCGCGCCCATATCCTGGACGGATTGCTCATCGCCTTGGCGAATCTGGATGACGTGATTCAGACCATCCGTAGCTCGCCTGACGCTGATACAGCCAGAGAGCGTCTGATGTTCCGCTATCTCTTGAGCGAGCTGCAGGCGCAGGCTATCCTGGATATGCAGTTGCGCCGCCTGGCTGCACTGGAGCGCCAAAAGATTGAAGAAGAACACAAAAAAGTATTGGACAACATTGCCTATCTGGAAGACTTGCTGGCAAACCCCGGGAAGATCCTGGACGTCATTAAGAGCGACCTAAGCGAGATATCCGGGAAATATGGCGATCAGCGGCGCACGCACATTGCCCATGATGCCAACGAAGACTTCTCCGAAGAGGACTTGGTTCCTGACGAGGCTGTGCTGATCAGTATCACCCAGCGTGGCTACATCAAGCGCGTGATGGCCAAGGCCTTCCGGGCGCAAGGGCGCGGCGGGCGCGGTGTTACCGGTCATGCCACCCGTGAGGAAGATGAGGTCCTGATGTTAGTCCCGGCTCGGACTCTGAACACGCTGCTCTTCTTCTCTGACCGTGGAAAGGTTTATTCAGAGAAAGCGTACCAAATCCCAGACGCCGACCGGACCGGGCGTGGTATCCCTATTGTCAATGTGCTTTCCTTAGATCCAGGGGAAACGGTGACAGCCATGGTTGCTGTACCCGATTTCGACGCCGCTGAATACTGCATCATGGCCACGCGCGATGGGCGCGTCAAGCGAGTTGTGCTCTCCGAATTTAGCGCAGTGCGTCCCTCTGGTTTGATCGCTATCACACTGGATGAGGGTGACGAGCTCGGCTGGGTCCGCCTGACGCACGGGGGTGATGAAGTGATTTTGGTCACCGAACAGGGACAAGCGTTATGCTTCTCTGAAGATCAGGTTCGACCGATGGGGCGGATGGCCGCAGGGGTGAACGGCATCAAGCTGGGCAAAAATGACAAGGTGGCTAGTATGGAGGTGGTGGAGCCAGATGGCGACTTGCTGGTGGTGACGGTTGGTGGCTTTGGTAAACGCACACCAATGAAGGACTACCCACGCAAGAGGCGCGCCACTGGTGGTGTGCACACCATCGATAAAAAAGCTTTAGGTAAAGTGGGGGTTGTTACAGCGGCGCGTGCAGTGCAGGAAGCTGACGACCTGACCATCATCTCCGCCGGTGGTGTCGTCCTCCGCACGAGGGTGCAGGCTATTTCGCGCTCTGGGCGAGCGACGCGCGGTGTGGTGCTGATGAATCTAGAGGAAGGCGACTTTGTGGCTTCCCTAGCGCGTATCGCCGCGGCGGACTTGCGTCGAGTGGGCGCGGATAATGGTGGCAATGCGGGCAATGATTGATAACCAATCAATCGGCAAGACGAAGGATTGTGTTTGTCTCAAAATCCTGGAATCACTACCTTCTCTGTCACCAGCAGCGCGAAGGATGACAGCACGCAGGTAATCACAAGCAACATCGTCGCAATCACAAAGCGCTGAAAGGGTGTCATCCCCAGGAAATACTTCTTCGGGCGGGCGGGTGGCTGGTAATCCTCTTCCTCAAAAGTTATCTCGTCAGCCTGTTGGCGAAAGTCATCTAGCATCTCAAACTCCTTTCCTCACATTGAGCTCGCCGCCGGTCAGCTCGTGCAGCACGCCCTGGCGGTCGCGCAGTTGCAGGCGCCCTTCGGCGGTTAATCCCAGTATTTGGCCTTCCATTGGGGGCTGATCTGCAAACGAAACCCGCACCCATTCACCACGAAAGGCCAGCCGGGCGTCCCAGGCTGCCAGGAACTCCTGCGTGCTGAGCCGCTCGCGCCAGTAAAGCAGCCTCTCTAGCACGGCGTGCAGCAAGCTCCAACGATCAATCTTTGCTTTCACTACGGCTTCCACGCAGGTCGCAGGGTAATGGAGCTGCTCGTCCGGGGGTACCGAAGAAGGTGCAACATTAATGCCGATTCCAAGGATTATGGCAGCCAGTTCCTTGCCTTGCCAGTGAGCTTCAGCCAGGATGCCTGCCAGCTTACCAGGGTCTAGGTCTTGGGTGATGATCACATCGTTCGGCCACTTGATCTGCGCCCGAACTTGGGGCGGTAAGGCGTCGCAGGTGGCCAGCGCCCCAAGCGCGGTATAAAAGTAGGGCGAGAATGCATCTTGCTCCCCCACGCCGGGCCGAAGAATCAGGCTAAGAGCCAGGGCAGCACCGGGTGGGGTAAACCAGCGACGATTAAGGCGCCCGCGCCCGCGGGTCTGCTCGTCAGCGACCACCAGCGAGAGATCTGGTGCACTAGCCTCAACCCAGCGCGTTGCCAGATCATTGGTAGAACCGACTGTGGCAAAATAACGCACTGCACCCAGGGGTAGATCGGCGAGAAGGGATTGTAAAAAGGTCTGGTCTATATCTCGATTTTACCGCATAAAAACCGAGAACTTAGGTTGTTAATAGGGCAATCGCATTTGGGCGATTTCCCACCACTGAGGAGAGAAAATGGGGTGTTTTGGTGGGGGGTATGCCCCCACCAAAACACCCCAAACACTCTTTTGCGGGATTGCGCATGCCCCTCATGGCATATGCAATTGCCCTGGGTTGTTAAAATTGTAATGGAGATAAATTTTTCTAATTTCCGAAACCGATTGCCAATTTTCCTCTGGACGAATCCTGTACCACATGATATACTCCGGTCTGCTCCCGCCACAAGGCGGGAGCAATTGTGCCCACCTGAAGGCGTTTGTGGCACAAAATCCCATCTCACACGTCTCTGGACTTTCCCGGGCGTGCCGCCGATTAGGCAGGTTGTCTACCTGCCCGCGGTACCGGGAAGGGTTGAAAGAGGCGGAGGTTTAACGCAAAGGAGAATACCCAATGGCTGTTATCGCGATGAAATCGCTCCTCGAAAGCGGCGTGCACTTCGGTCACCGCACCCACAAGTGGCACCCTGCGATGAAACCCTATATTTTTACCGAGCGCAATGGCATCCACATTATTGATTTGCAGAAGACGGTCAAGGCGCTGGAGCAATCCTACAATCTGGTGCGCGACACGGTTGCCGCTGGGAGTTCGGTGCTTTTTGTTGGCACCAAACGCCAGGCCCAGGAAACAATCAAGGAAGACGCCATCCGTGCTGGCATGCCCTATGTGACTGAGCGCTGGTTGGGCGGTATGCTCACCAACTGGCGGACC
>DATCYX010000208.1:0-8970 GCA_036526235.1 Anaerolineales bacterium
TGGTTTCCCAAAGGCTAAACTGCAGCGAAACCACCACTCACCTTGTTTTTAAGATCTCTTCTAGAAATAGATTTCAATCACCAAACTTTATTCCCTGTGCCAGTGGCAGTTCCTTTGACCAGTTGATCGTATTGGTCTGGCGTCTCATGTAGGCTTTCCAGGCGTCTGAGCCTGATTCGCGGCCGCCGCCGGTCTCTTTCTCGCCGCCGAAAGCTCCACCGATCTCTGCGCCCGATGTTCCGATATTGACGTTGGCTATACCGCAATCAGATCCAGCAACTGATAGAAAGTGCTCTACATTGCGCATCGAATCGGTGAAGATAGCGCTTGATAAACCTTGGGGGACGCCATTGTGTAGCTGGACAGCCTCATCCATTGTTTCATACTCTAACAAGTAGAGAATGGGTGCAAAGGTCTCTTTTTTTACGATTTCGGTTTGGGCGGGCATCTTTATGATGGTAGGTTCGACAAAGTTTGGCCCCAAATCAGGGAGCATATTACTGCCGGCGAGAACCTGACCACCATCAGCTTTTGCTTGTGAGATGGCATCCATCATCTCTTCAACCGAGGTGTTGACCACCAAAGGTCCCATCAAGACAGATGGATCCATGGGATCACCGATCTTTACCTGCTTGTATGCATTTACCAGTCGGTTGGATAGGTTTTCCGAGATATCCTTGTGCATAATGATACGACGTGTCGAGGTACAACGCTGCCCGGCTGTGCCAACTGCACCAAACAAGATGGCTCGTGTGGCTAAGTCCAAGTCTGCATCAGGGGCGACAATGATGCCGTTATTTCCGCCCAATTCAAGGATTGCTCTCCCGAAACGCCTGGCGACAGCTTCCGATACGTGGCGCCCGATACTTGTAGAGCCAGTGAAAGACACAACTGGCAGCCTCGGATCGTTCAAAAGCAGCTCGCCCACGTCTCTTCCTGAGCCGATAACAAGGTTAAATATCCCGCTATAGCCATGCTCAGCCATCACGCGATTACATATATGTTGGGTTGCTATCGCCGTTAATGGAGTGTAGGAAGACGGTTTCCATACTACGGTGTCGCCACACACCGCAGCGAGGGTTGAATTCCAGGACCACACGGCAGTCGGGAAGTTGAATGAAGTGATTAAGCCAAGCACGCCTGCCGGGTGCCATTGCTCGTACATGCGGTGTTGCGGCCTTTCGGAATGCATGCTTAAGCCGTAAAGCTGACGGGATAACCCGACCGCGAAATCGGCGATATCGATCATTTCCTGTACTTCACCGTGCCCTTCGACCCGGATTTTCCCCATTTCGATAGTCACCAGATCGCCGAGCGGTTCCTTATATTCCCGTAACGCGATACCTAGATCGCGAACCAACTCACCGCGCTTTGGCGCGGGTATTTCTCGCCAGGCTAAAAAGCTGTTATACGCTGTAGAGGCGATTGTTTCATAGGTCTCAGGTGTGGCTTGCACCACTTTGGCTATTGGCTCTCCAGTGGCAGGGTTGTATGACACCAACTCTTTGCCGTTGGGATCTGTAATCCACCCGTCTGAGCCAGTGCAAGCGCCAGGGTTTACATCCTTAATATTCAATTTTTCCAATAAGCTTTTCATGTACACCTCGTTTATTTATGCAAATTCTGGGCAGCGACAAAGGAAAGTCCATTCTCGGTCAGCGCGCGAGCGGTATGGTTGAGAGCATCAAACTTATCGATAAAGTTGAGCAAGAGGCAATCCCAATCTCCGGAGGCAATCACCTCTGATCTGTCGCGGAAGTAGTCAAGAATATCCGAAGGATGTACGCGCTTGCTATCGATTTCCGGGTCGCCGCCTTCGTGCTTGGCAGAAATATTGGCGACGTGATCAGCGATTTCGACCAGCTCTTGGCGCCGATTATATGGCTGGCGTACGATACTCTTCCAAGTTTCTGTTATGTGGTGTTCGAAACGAACGACTTCCTCGAATCCCAAGCCTTTGCGGAATTCAGCGGTGATCTCCATGGTCTGGTTGTTGACTGAATTGCTCCAGTTGAAGCCAATCAGTGGGGATGTGCCATCGTCGCGTGAGAACAGCTTGGCCCCAAGTAATGTCCAAAGAGCAGCGTAAGGGTTGTCGTTGCCCATGAAGACGGATATCTTGAATTCGATGTCCACGCCCAATTTATGTAGCAAGTATCCGACAAGTACCGTGCCCGGGTTGATATTCAAGACCTGCTTCACGCCGTAGTTGGTGTAATAGTACAGGAATTCGTCTAGCCATTTCAGGGGATAGTCATTAGGTTGCCCTACACCCCCGAAGTAGCCCGTAATCGTCTCTGGACCTCCTAGGTGTACATTGGAGCCATCCGTGCCTTTGGTGTCCAGTGTTTCCACGTAGCTCGCGCCGATTATCTGCATTGCAGCCGCAATCGCAGGTAAATCGCCGTCGTTTTCCTGCTCACGCATTTTACGCACCTTGATGAAACGACCGGGCATGAGCATGCCGTTTTCGATGGACCGATTGGCGATTGCAATGATCCAAGGGAAATATTGGGCTGCGCTGATTTCAAGTGTCACTGCGAAGTCATCCTTGAAATGCAGCTCATCTGCTCTCGCACCGAGCACGTTGCGGCGATAATCGGCGACATTAATAAATGAGCCGAGATCTCGTTGAGTTTCCAGCCACTCCAAATCTGCCAGGTATTTAGGATTTGTCTCTTTTATTCGCTTTAATAAATTGGGAAATTGACGGGCTTCATCGGCTTTTTGGTTAATCTCTTCAGGAGTACCATATCTTGATACAACTTCCAAGAGATCATCGACTACACGGCTATTCTGGTCAAGAAGCAGCGAGTTGATCTCGTCTAGCCGGGCGTGGGGAATTCTAAGGGATTGGCGCAAATCTTGCGGCATAATAGACCTCCTGATCAAGCCTTAGTTGCTAAAGTCGACACAAAAAAATCATTTCAGCATTTGCACAAGCTCTTCATATTCTTCGTCGGGCATGCCAAACCAGTTTTCGGGCTGCGGGAAGGTCTTAGCACTGACTTCTTCGACATACTGTGTAAGACCATCCAAAATCAATTGACCGGCATCTCCATACATTTTGGCCATACGTGGTTTAAAGCGCGGGTAAAGACCAAACATATCGTGATAAATCAAAAGTTGTCCGTGGGCTTGTAAGCCAGATCCCAAACTCAGGATGATGCAATCTTTTGCCCGCTGGGTAATTAATTGACAAACGCGGTCCGGGACCATCTCTAAGAGGATTGCGAATGCGCCTGCGTCTTGCAAAGCTTTAGCGTCATCAATGATCTTCTTAGCTTGTAGTGCGCCTTTTCCTTGAACACGGAACCCTCCCAACGCACTCACGCTTTGTGGGGTTAATCCTAGGTGACCAATAGCTGGTATCCCAGCAGAGACGATACCGTGAACACGGTCGGCCATTTCGGCTCCACCTTCAAGTTTTATCGCATCACAAGCAGCTTCAGCCATAAAGCGTCCTGCATTGCGGATAGCCATTTCGGTGCTTGGCTGATAACTCATATATGGCATATCACCTATCAGGAATACATTTGGCGCTCCACGGCGCACTGCCTGGCTGTGACGTATCATATCCTCCATGGTCACGGGTAGCGTGGACTCGTATCCAAGCATGGTCATCCCCAGGCTATCCCCAACCAGGATCATGTCAATTCCAGCTTGTTCTTGTAAGTATGCAGTAGGGTAATCGTAGCATGTTAACCATGTGATGGGTTTCCCATCGGCAACTTTTTTGAACAAATATGGTAAGGTTATCTTCTTGCGTTCAGTCATTTCTTCCCTCCGGTTGAACAGCCGTAAAGAGGCAATCGTAATTTTATTGTACGTGAATTAAGCAACGAAAGCAATGTGAAAAAATACCCCCATCTGTATGATGGGGGTCATATAGGTTGGAGAAGGATGCCTTTTTATGTACATCAGAATAACTTGCGCCGATTAATCCAGATGCCATATATAACGATTGCCATGATTAGGATGCCAAATAATGCCATCAATTGGATTGTGCGTGGGTCTGAGGGTGGAGGGACGGGAATCGGCGTGGCTGTTGGACGAGATTGATTAGATGGCCTGGGTGTTTCGGTCGGGATGATGGCTGTTGAGCTTTGTGTTGGTGTAATCTTGAGATTACCCTCGGCGCTGGTTGACTGTTTATTGGTTGATGAATTTCTGCTCGTTTGTGCGCCAACAGGAAGGGCAGACACAATGGACAAAAAAATAACCGCGCATATTACTGAGGCAAAGAACTTATTGAAAGATCTCATCATTAGGAATTATTTGACCTTTAGTATGTGGGTTATGGCAGTTGCGCCACTACCGCCGATATTTTGCGCCATACCGATTCTTGCTTTTCCAAGCTGGGCTTTGCCCGCTTCTCCCCGCAGTTGTTGGACTACTTCAGCAATCTGATAAATGCCAGTAGCTCCAACTGGGTGGCCGCGCGCTTTAAGACCTCCCAGCGTAGTAACTGGGATACGACCGGTGAGTGTGATGTCTCCATTAAGCGCAAGCCGTGGACCTTGACCGCGCTCTGCAAAGCCGCAAGCTTCCAAAGAAAGTGCAGACATTATAGAGAATGCATCGTGTAACTCAAACAAGTCGATTTCATTTGGACCGATCCCAGCTTGTGCATAGGCAATACGTGCTGAACGTGAAGCCGCTGAAAGCCAGAGCGGGTCGTGGCGGTCGTGCACAGCCAACGTATCTGTTGAAATAGCTGAGCCTGCGATTGTGATTGCTGGCCAGCCTTTGCCGTTAGTATGAACATGGGGGGCCGGTATTAGGAGTACGGCTGCAGCGCCATCGCCAATCGGTGAGGCATCCAACAGATTGATGGGATCAGCCACCATGCGCACCTGCTGGTAGTCTGTTGCGTCGATCGTTTCGTGCAAGCGGGCATAAGGGTTGTGCTGCGCGTTGGCATGCGCGTTGATAGAAAAGGGGGCGAAATCGTCGTGTTTCCAACCAAATTCAAACATGTATCGTTGCATGATTAAGGCATTGATGGCAACAAATGATAATCCCATTGCAGCTTCATAATCTGCGTCGGCAGCCGTGGCGAGTGCAGCTGTAGTGTCTGTGCCTTTATTATCAGTCATCTTCTCCACGCCCAAGGCAATGGCGCTTTCCATTTCTCCAGAGGCCACTGCCATTATAGCGACGCGCAGTGCGGCTGCGCCTGAACCGCAGGCGGCTTCTACTTTGAAGGCTTCTATCCCTTGCAATCCTACCCAATCGGCAATAAGAGATCCCAGGTTTTCCTGATGATTCACCATTCCAGAGAGCATATTTCCAATGAACAGCCCATCAACCCTCTCCCTGTTGGCGTCCTGCATAGCCGCGACTATTGCCTCCCCTGCTAGCTCGCGCAGGGATTTTTCCCAGTGCTCACCGACTGGGGTTTGACCGATACCAATGATAGCTACCTCGCGCATTCAGCTACAATCCTTATCCATTGAATATTGTAGGTTTTTATCCTATCAAGAGCTATCATGCTTGGGTAATTTTACCGCCTCTAATGTGAATACGGAAATTTCAGGAGGACAGTTAACTCTTATCTGAAGTTCGGATGTGCCCAATCCTCTATTAGTATACTGAACCATGTCTTTCACGCGATACAAACCAGAGACATACTTACTTGCATAACTGGGCAGGAAGGGTATGCCAATCCATGGCAAGACAATTTGACCACCGTGAGAATGTCCTGAAAGCTGGAGATCAAATCGGCGTGTTGCTGCGCTGATATCGGCAAAGTCTGGCTCATGGGCTAGCAAGATTGCAGCTCCGTCTTCTGGAAGCATCAAAAGCACCTGATCTAGGTGATCGCGCCCCACCAGCATATCGTCGATTCCACATATGTGGAGCTGTTCTTTTCCTCTTTTAAGTGTAAATACATCGTTACATAAGATTTTAATGTTGATCTGATTAAGTGTGCGGATTATTTCAGCTGAGTCGCTCCAGTGGTCATGATTACCAAGCACTGCCACTACTCCATCAGTTGCATGAAGAATGCCGAGTGCAGCAACCAGGTCTGAGTAATATTTTTGGGAATTTATGGTTACGAAATCACCAGTTATTACGACCAAGTCCGGATTCTGATCGTTCACAAGCTCAACAGCGTGCCTCAGATCATTGTAGTTTAACCAAGTCCCCAGGTGAAAGTCGCTGATCTGAACCAGGCGATAACCGTGAAACTTTGGCGAGAGGCGCGGAAGGCGTAGCGGAATGTGATTGACCTCAACCCATTGTGAGCCGTTTCGTGGGTAAAATACCCGGCTTGCTCCAGCTAAGGCTAGGCCAATTGGATTATCAAATAGAATACGCAGGGCGACCATGATAAAGCGTTTGGCCAAGCCTGGTTTGAGATATTTCCTGGAATTCAAGAGATGATACCGGTTACTTACCAAGCATAGGCTTCTGGTGCAGCTCCACCTGGGCCAGGCCAAATCTCATCGAGCTTACCGAGCAGCTCATCTGAGAGCTTTATCTCGGTGGCACGTTGGATGTTGTTGAGTTGCTCAATTGTGCGCGGCCCGATAATTGGGGCTGTTACCGCCGGATTGTTTAGCAACCAGGCAAGCGCAACATTAGCAGGGGTTTCACCGATTTCTTTACAAACTTTCTCGAATGCGTCAATATTTTGCCGATGCTTGGAAAGATCTTTTTGCGCATTCTCCGATGAACGTCTTATTCGATTTTGCTCGTCTGGACTGCCGCCTAATATCCCGCCGGCCAGCGGGCTCCAAGGCAAGAGCCCTAGACCGTATGATTGGCAAGCTGGGATGACCTCCAACTCGATCATGCGGGCAGTTAGATTGTACAGGCTTTGCTCGCTCACCAGACCCAAGAAATGGCGTTTTTCTGCAGCACACTGCGCCTGGGCAATATGCAGCGCTGCAAAATTACTGCTGCCAACATAAAGGATTTTCCCCTGCTGAACGAGGATTTCCATCGCTTGCCAGATTTCTTCCCATGGCGTTTCCCGATCAACATGATGCATTTGATACAGATCGATATGATCAGTTTTTAACCGTTGTAAGCTACCCTCTACAGCCTGGCGAATGTGATATGCAGACAAGCGGCGCTCGTTCATGCCTTCGCCCATGCGACCATAAACCTTGCTTGCTAGAACGATTTGATTCCGCCGCCCACCTCCCTGGGCTAGCCATCTTCCGATGATCTGCTCGGTGACACCCTCACCAATTTTCCTGCCGTAGACGTTGGCAGTATCGAAGAAGTTTATACCCAGCTCCAGGGCGTGGTCCATGATGGCGTAGCTGTCAGCTTCGGTAGTATAGGGACCGAAATTCATGGTACCTAAGCATATTCGACTAACTTTAAGTCCAGTCCTTCCAAGACGAACGTATTCCATAATATTCCTTTTTAATTGACAACAATGGCGTTTGCGGGGCAGGCCGTTATACACTCACGGCAATCTGTACAGCGGCTGGGTAATACAGCCCTGGCAACCCAATCCGTAGCGCGCTGTCCTTCAGAACGTCCCTCTTGCGGAGCAATGACGAATACCTGAGATGGGCAAACCCGGATACATGCTCGACATTGACGGGCATTCTGGCAGCCGTTTACCAGAACTCGGTGCTGTCCTGGTTGGGATATTTTCCGTTGCCACCGGAAGGTCCGCTTTCGTTGCTCAAGATGGATAGCGTCCTTCTTGCAGGTTGCCCTGCATACACCGCATCCATAGCACAAATTGGGATCGATCAGGCATTTGTCGTGTAAAGAGGTGTAGCGTATTGCCCCGAAGGAACAATACCCACGGCAAAGCTTACAGCCGGTGCAATCATCCCAATCGATGGATGCCACGTGCTCAGCCGGGAAAAATACTTGCACCATGCCTGTGCCAATCTGCAATCTATAGGCAATACAGTCTTGATCACAATTACACAAGCCTCCGATAAAGGGTGTATCAAAGGTCCAAACGGAGTGAACTAGCCCTTGCTGATCCAATTTGTGGATTGCGCTGCGAGCTTCCTCGCGCGGTAGCCACTCCAGATTTTCGCCATAATCAGGATATGCACCGATCAAGCCTGTGGGATCAATGCCTAATCCGTAGCAATAGCGCGTTTCCTGCCTGCCTGTCGTCAAGCTGCGGCAGACACAAGGAATGCGAACAACGGACGATATTTCATCTAATAAGCGATCCACATCTTCGATCGGTACGACTTGACCAAAGTGGGCCTTTTTTTGGCGTGATGTGACAACCCGGCTTACAATATCGGGCACAAAAGGGAGGGCTTGAATCTGGTCGAGCATCGAGAGGGATTGCGCTGTGCGGATTTCAAAATCTTTGAAAAATGCGCGAATATGTTCGATTCTGCCATTTTGCGAAAGCAATTCCTGGCTATAGTTTTTCATCGTAAGGTACCATGCTTTGCCCTCGCCGTGTTCGGTACAAAATTCACACATATCCGCCTCCTGGAATAAAGTTAGGCGATATTATTGTAAACGAGGACATCAAAAATCCTCAGGAGATTGCTAACGATAAAAAGATTACTTGAGGATTAACTCACGCTGAGGGACTGTTAGATACTCAGCCCCATTTTCACTGACCAGAACGTCCTCTTCAATACCCATATGTCCATACCCTGGAAGGTATAAACTAGGTTCAATGGTGTATACCTGACCAGCTTCCAATTGGAAATTGGGTGTATCGCCATATCTTTCCCAAAGAGGGCCAATGATGCCTGCGCCATCGTGGGCTAGCCTGCCCAGGTGGTGACCTGTGGCGTGTTTAAATTCAGGGTAACCTGCATCGGTGATGATTTTTCGAGCCACAGCATCTACCTCTTTTCCTGTGATGCCTGGACGCATGGCATTGATTGCAGCGCGTGTGGATCGAAGTACAACAGCAAAGCCTTGCTGGACTTCAGGGGGCGGTTTTTGTTCACCCGGAGCGAGGAAATAAACCAGGCGTTGAATATCGGAGCAATAATCATCTTTCTTTACCCC
>DATCYX010000209.1:0-15635 GCA_036526235.1 Anaerolineales bacterium
ATAAGGATCTCCGAACAGTCTCTTTTTATTATTAAGAGCAACCTCAACCATACAGCTTGCGGTGCACGGCGCTCAGGGCACGCACCTGTTCAGCCGCGTGGTAGGATGAGCGCACCAGCGGGCCGCTCTCCACCCACTGGAACCCGATGCCCAGGCCGAACTCCTTGAGCTCGGCGAACTCGTCCAGGGTGTAGTAGCGGTCGATGGGCAGGTGTTTCTTGCTGGGCTGCAGGTACTGGCCGAGGGTCAAAATGTCCACCCCCCAGCTGCGTTGGTCGCGCATCACTGCTTTGACTTCTTCCATGCTCTCGCCCAACCCGACCATGATGCCCGACTTGGTGAGCACGTCCGGGTCGAGCTTTTTGGCGTTAGTCAGCGTGGCGGCGGCCCATTCGTAGCGGTCTTGCGGCTGCACCCGCTTGAACAGGCGCGGCACGGTCTCCACATTGTGGTTGAGTATCTCAGGGCGGGCCTGCATGACGATCTGCAGGGCTTCCAGGCTTCCTTTAAAATCGGGGATGAGCACTTCAATGGAGCAGCCGGGGTGCAGCTGGCGGATGCGGCGGATGACCATGGCGAAGATCGGCGCGCCGCCGTCTCTACGGTCATCGCGGTTCACGCTGGTGATCACGGCGTGCTTCAGGTCCATATCCTTCACCGCCTGGGCCACTCGCTCCGGCTCCAGCCAGTCTAAGGGAGACGGCTGGCCGCGCTTGATGTCGCAAAAGCCGCACGAGCGCGTGCACACATCGCCCATCATCAGGAAGGTGGCGGTGCCCGCGCCCCAGCACTCGCCCAGGTTGGGGCACATGGCCTCCTCACACACCGTGTGCAGCGACTTGCTGCGCATCAGCCCTTGCAGCCACTCGTAGGTCTCGCCAGACGGGGCGCGCACCTTGATCCACTCCGGGCGGCGGCGGGGTGTGGTATCGATGTCTTCGGGTTTCACCCGGTCGCGGGTGGGGGTAAACGGCATACAAGCTCCTCGTGTGGCGCCAGGCGTGGCGGCACCCTGATTGTACCCTGATTTATGCGCCTTACCTTCCTATTTTAACCCACATCTCATCTGGAGTTGCCCCCCCACGCGCGACCTGCCAGAAAACATCCCGCACCTGTTGATGATAAACCTGCGGGACGTTCATCACCAAGATACCCGCATGCCCATGAGGACGCCACCTTGTAAAAGCCATCAACCCATGGCCAGGGCAATTGCATATGCCCTGAGGGGCATGCGCAATCCCGCAAAACGAGGCTATAATAGGGGCGCCAGCCAGTACCTCAGGCACGCTCAAGGAATCCGGTATGGGACGAGAGATGAACAGGGTACAAAATGCATGCATCCTATTGCTCCTGCTCTTGGTAATCCTTGCCGCTGCTTGCGCGCCAGTGAGCCTGATCCCCACCGCCGAGCCCCTGGAATCCGTCTATACCGCCGCCGCCCAGACCGTAGCCGTGGAGCTGACCCTGGAGGCCGGCCAGACAGCCGTCGCCCGCCTGACCGAGATGGCCCAGCAGCAACCCACGCCGACCATCTGGCTGCCCACGCTCCCACCCCCGCCACCGCCCACCAGCACCCCGCCACCGCCTGCCCCGACCTCTACCGTAACCCCCCTACCCACCCAGCCTACCTGTGATACCGCCAGCTTTGTAGCCGATATCACGGTTCCGCCGAACGCTACCTTTTCGCCGGGAGAGCGCTTCGTCAAGATCTGGCGCGTCCAGAATACAGGCGACTGCACCTGGACGTCGCAATACACGCTGGCCTTTTCTGGCGGCGAAGGCATGGGCAGCCCGTTACTGGTCAGTTTGCCTGCCACGGTCAACGCCGGTCAATCGGTGGATGTGCCCATTGAGCTGGTTGCCCCATCCACGCCGGGTTTCCATCAAGGCTACTGGAAGCTGTTCGACCCAAACAACGCCCCGATCGAGATTGCCCCTGGCCCGTTAGGTGCTTTGTGGGTGCAGATCCAGGTGGTGGATACGGTTTCAACCAGCGGCGAATATGACTTCGCCAGGGAGTACTGCGCCGCCCAATGGCGCAGCAACCGGGATGTGCTCACCTGTTCGGGCTTCAGCGATGACCCCGATGGAGCCGTGATTCTCCTGGCCGACCCGCGCCTGGAATCGCGCAACGAAGACGAGCTGGCCTTGTGGATGATCCCAGGTCAGGGTGGGGGTGGCTGGATAACCGGCGAGTACCCGCCGATGCGCATCTATGGCGGCGACAGGTTCGTCTCGGAGATCGGCTGTCTCAGGGACAACCCGGATTGCGAGCTGCTCTTCGAGCTGGGCTACCGCACCCAAGATGGCAATGTCAGGACACTGGACTCCTGGTTTGAAACCTACGATGGCGACACCCGCGAGATTGACCTGGACCTGGAAGACCTGGCAGGCGAGACGGTGCAATTTATCCTCAGCGTAACCAACCAGGGAGACCAGGATGACGCCAACGGATTCTGGCTTGTGCCGCACATCCATAATCTCTCCCAGCGTTCAGACCTGGTCATCAGCTGGCGCCAGGAGGGGGGCACCAATGAGGTTTGTTACGATGTCAAGCTGTACCTGACCGGGCGCCATGACGGCGAGGCGCGCGCCCGCAGCTGTGGGGGCGGCATACGAGAATCGGGCACCCTGCGCTTGAATGACGCCCAGGTTGACCTGGTCTTAGACTGGTTGGACACATTCAGGCCCTACGAGTTTGAGGTCGAGACGCCTACCAACAACGAAGATTTGGTCGAGAAGATCATCTTCGATGGCGAGGGGGATATCGAAGTGCTCTACGAAGATATCCGCAGCATGCAGAATTTCATGCGGAGCCTGTACAACGCCATCATCTTCTAACCGCCGTTCCGTAGATTAGAAAGCTTTTGACAATCTCCCACCCCTGGACCACTGGGGTAGAAGATGACTAACGAAAAAACGGGCTAGCCGATCTTGCGCACGTATAGCCGCACTCCCTGCACGCGCTCGACCTGGATGCGCGTTCCAGGTTCCAGGGCTTCTTCTCCCTCGACGGGCTCCGCCGTCCACAGCTCGCCGCCCACCTGCACGGTGCCCACCGGAGACAGGCGGGTGCGCACCACGCCCCTGCGCCCAGCCAGGCTTTCCTGCCCGATGCGGATAGGGCTGCGCTGGGCGCGCAGGGCGATCATCAGTATCGTGAAGAAGGTTGCCCCGGTAATGAGCGACATGCCCACCACCAGCGGCACCGACACTCTTTGGAAGGTGGGGATGCTGGGCGAGTTGAACAACACCAGCGCGCCGACGATCAGCGAGCCCACGCCGGCGGCGGTCAATGCCCCGTGTGTGGGCGCTTTAATATCCAGGATGAAGAGCGCAAAAGCCAGGATGAGAAACACGATCCCAAACCAGTTGACGGGCAATATGCCCAGTCCGTAGGTCGCCAGCGCCAGGCACACCACGCCGATGAAGCCCGCCACCCACCCCCCCGGGCTGGAGATTTCAATCAAGACTGCCTGCACGCCGATGGCGATCAGTAGGAAGACGATATTCGGGTTGGTGAGCATGTTGAGCAGCTGCTCGATAAAGGAGAGCGAGAGGGGCACGATGTCAGCATTGGCGGTGTTCAGCTCCCGCTCGCCGGTGATCAACTCCACCGTGAACCCATCCAGCTGATCCAGCAGGCCGGTCAAATCATCGGCGATGAAATCCACCAGACCAACCTCCAGGGCTTCATTGGCAGAAGCCGCATCCGCCACCTCAATCGTCCGCTCCGCCAAATCAACCGCCTGCGGGCCGCGCCGCTCAGCCAGGGAGCGCACCGTGGCTTTGAGGATGTTCTTGGCTTTGGCTTCGATGGTCTCGCCCAGCTCCTGCCCTTCCATGCCAACCGGGCTGGCTGCTCCGATAGCCGTTTCGGGCGCCATGGCAGCCACATGCCCCGCCAGGGTGATCACTGTGCCAGCGCTGCCCGCCGTGGCGCCGCGCGGTGTGATGTACACTGCCACGGGCACAGGGCTGGAGCGGATGGCTTCGACCATATCCTGCATCAGGTCAATGCTGCCACCCGGGGTGTTCAGCTGGAAAACGAGCAGCTCAGCCCCACGGTCATCAGCCGTGCGAATGCCGCGCTCCAGGTATTCCAGCATGGCCGGTGTGAGCGGGCCATCGGCGGTCAGCACCAAAACCAGAGGCGATTCGCCCTGAGCCTGGGTTGCCTTCCAGGGCCATAATACGAGTATTCCCGCAACGATGCAAAGCAGTAGCCATATTCGCCTGGTCATAATCAACTCCACGATTGAGTGGAACCGCTCAATCCATAACTCAATTATAGCAAATCTGGCAGGCCTGGATACCCGGCTCAGAATTGCCCCAGGGCAAGCGCAATCCCGTAAAGAGAGTGATTGGGGTGGGAAATCGTCCTAATGCGATTGCCCTAGAATTGCCCTTCCAGGTAGGCTCGCGTGCGCGGCTTCTCGGGGTGCTCGAAAAGTTGGTGAGCCGGGCCGTGTTCCACCACTTCGCCAAGGTACATGAAGATCACGTAATCGGCGAGGCGGCGAGCCTGGCGCAGGATATGTGTCACGATCACGGTGGTGTAAGACTGCTTCAGCTCCAGCAAGCGTGCTTCGATGTGTAAGGCCGAGATCGGATCCAGCGCCGAGGTCGGCTCATCCCCCAACAAGATCTCAGGCTCGACCGCCAGGCCGCGCGCCAGGCATAATCGCTGCTGCTGCCCAAGGCTCAAACCAGATGCCGGGGCATGCAGGCGGTTTTTCACCTCGTCCCACAAGCCTGCCACTTCCAGGTAGTGGCGCACGCGGTCGTCCAGGTCGCAGCCCCTCTTGCACAAGGAATGCACTCGCAGACCGTAGGCGACGTTATCGTAAATAGACATCGGCAGCGGATGCGGGCGTTGAGCCAGCAAGCCGGTGCGCTTGCGGATTTCTGTCACGTCCACCCCTGCGGCATAGGGATTCTCCCCATCGATGAGGATCTGCCCCTCCAGGCGGGCGTGATCGGTAAGCTCCAGGAAGCGGTTGAGGCACCGGAGCAGGGTGGTTTTTCCGCAACCCGAAGGGCCCATGATCACCGTGATCTGCCGTTTCGGGATATTCAGGGTGATATCCTTCAGGGCGTGCGTCTTTCCATAATATACATTCAAATTGCGAATTTGGATATGCGCGTCCATTGGCAACCTCCGAGATCAGCGGATGACGTACCTGCCCAGCCTGGCAGCCAGCCAGCGCGAGCACAGGCTGACGCCCAGCACGATTACCGTCAGCACCAGCGCGGCAGAATATGCCCGCGCCTGCACTTCTGGGAAGGGGGTGCCTAGCTGGAAGAATACCGCCAGCGGCAAGGATGCCACAGGGCGGAATAAAGACATGGGGATACGATCCGTATAACCTGCGGTGAAGAGCACAGAAGCCGCATCGCCAATCCCCCGCCCAAAGGCAAGCAGCAGCGCGGTGAGGATGCCCGGCAGCATCTGCCGCACCACCACGCGCGTAGCTGTCTCCAAACGGGTGGCTCCAATAGCATAGGAAGCAGCCTCCAGGTCAAAAGGCATCATGCGTATCACCTCGTCCATGGCACGGGTCATGATGGGCAGCTCCAGCAGCGCCAGCGTCAAGATGCCCCCCAGCAGCGAGGCCCGCATCCCGAGAGCCAGCATGATGCTGAATCCAAAGGCTCCATATACGATGGATGGGATGCCCCACAGGACATCCAGACCCAGGCGCACCAGGGTAGCCCAGCGCGAGCGGCGGGCATACGACTGCAGGTATAGGGCGATGGGCAGGCTGAGCATCAGGGCTAGCGCAGTTGCTCCACCAGCCAGATACAGCGATCCAACGATGGCGTTCAAAATGCCGCCCTCCTTGCCCAGGTAGTAGCCGCCTTTAGGTGTCTGGGTGAGCATAGCGAGATCCAGGCTAGGCAGCCCCTTGACGATCACGGTCGCCAGGATCAATCCCAGGCTGCCTGCAACCAGCAGCAAGGAAGCCCGCATAATGGTTTTGACGAGCCCTTCTTCCAGGCGGCGTCGGGAAATAGGAATTTTCATCGCTTCGCAACCTCCCTTCCGGTGAGGTGGCGCAGCACTAGCCTGGATGCCAGGTTGAAAATCACCACAATCAGCAGCAAGATAAAGGCTGCCCCAAGCAAGGCCGCATCATAAAGCGGGATGGAAAGCATCTCACCGTAGTTATTCGCAATCAAAGCCGGTAGCGGGTAAGCAGCATCGAAGATGGATACAGGCACCTGGGCCACATTGCCCACCACCATCAGCACTGCCATAGTCTCGCCCAGGGCGCGGGAGGCTCCCAGTACTATGCTTGCCAGGATGCCAGGTAAGGTGTGGGGCAGCAGGACGTGGCGGATGGTCTGCCACTGTGTAGCGCCGATAGCCAGCGAGGCCTCGCGAACCCCAGCCGGTACCGCGCAAACGACCTCGTAGGTGACCGCGATGATAAACGGCGCTACCATGACCGCCAGCACAATACCCCCCGAGAGCAAGCCGAAGCCTGTCGGGTTAGTAGTACGAAAAAGTGGCAAGTAACCCAGCCAGCGATTCAGCAGCGGGGCAACTCTCCCTTGCACCCAGGGGACGATGGCTACCACGCCCCACACACCATATACCACCGAAGGGATTGAGGCCAGCAAGTCAAGCACAGGCTTAGCGACCGCCCGCGTAGCCGGGCGGGCATATTCTGCTAAGTAGATGGCGCACAGCAAGGCCGGTGGTACAGCCAGTGTCATCGCGATCCCGGTTACCCAAACCGTCCCAAGGATGAATGGATAGAAGCCAAATGCTCCCTTGAGAGGCTGCCAGATGCGCCCGAACAGCAATTCCCAAGGGGAGACGATGGCTAAGATCGGCCAGGCGCGCCAGGCCAGCGTGATGATGATGGTTGTCGCCAAGATCAATGGGGTGGTAGTGATCGCCAAGAAGGTGTGCGCGGCGAGGCGATCCTTTAGCCGGCGAGACAGACGCAGTTGTGGCCACTCCATCCAGCGCAGGGCACCCAGCAGGTTCGCGCCGGGCTGCGCATCGCCATTTACGTGGCGGATCGGTTGAGTCTTCATCTTTATCTCACTTTTTCCAGCTCAGCGGCTAGCTGTGCTTCGGTCAGGTGCACATAACCCGCCTCGCCAACAAAGTCCTGCCCATCGGTCAGAATCCAAGCTATAAAAACCTGCGCCAGGCCGGACGGTTTTCCATTCGTGACCAGGTTGAGGGCGCGCGCCGGCGGAGACGGGTACTTGCCCGTGGCGACCATCTCAACCGCCTCGGCTTTGGTCTCCAGGATTTCTTCGGGATCTGCCTGCCCATCTCCGTCCACGTCCACCGGAAGGGCGATCGCCCCCTTTACCGGCAAGCCGCTCTGGTTATCATAAGCGTAGCCCAGGTTGTTATAGCCGATCCCCAGGGGGTCCTTGATGACCGCGTCCAGCAGGCCCGGGTCGCCAAACACCCCAATCCCCAGCAGGTCTTCTTGCTTGCCCCCCAAGAATTTCGCCCATGTCTCGGGGGCGCCGGCCGCGTCAGAGCGTGTGTACACATGGATAGACTCGCCCATCTCCGGCTGCCCAATCACTTGCCCCCAGGTAGTGATCTCTCCGCTGATAAAGATGCCGGTGAAAACCTGGCGGCTGACGCCTTTGCTCAACAGGTCTCCCAAGACAGGATTTTCGGCGCTCACCATAGGGAATACAGCATCCTTTGTCACAGCCACCCAGAAAGCGCCTTTGGCCTCTTCTTCAGGGGAAACATCACGAGAGACCATACCAATATCCACCGCGCCAGCCAGGGCGTCGGCCATGCCTTTACCCGCCCCGCCCGCGGAGATATCAAATTGCACGCCCGGGTGCAGTATTTGAAATTCTTCTGCCCAACGGGTCATCATGGGATAGAGTGCCCAGGCACCCGATATGGTCAGGGTGCCATCCAATTCGCCAGATCCACCGCTAGCCGGTGATTGGCTAGCGCATCCGCTCAACGTCGCCGCAATGATTGCCAGGATTAGCGCCAGAGATCGTCTTGAAATTTGAGCTCGCATGGCATTCTCCTTTATGTCTAGTAAGTCTAGTCTTCTAATAGACTTTTTGGCAATAAGAAAACCACCTCGCGCCTTTCGGGTTTTCCAGTAAAGTTCACTCAGTCATTTGGCCGCGTTGTGTCCCCAGGCATGTTGTGTGCCATTTCCACCCTTTTTGTGATGTCGGCTAACGTGGTGCGGTCAAGCACGTCTGCGATGGCAGAGCGCACATCGTTCATGACCATGCGCAAGCCGCAAGAATGTTCGTCAGGGCAGCCGCATGAATCATAGGCCATCTGGCTCACACAGCGGATGGGGGCCAGCGGGCCATCGAGAACGCGCACAATATGACCCAGGTTGATCTGGTCGGCAGGTTTAGCCAGGTAGTACCCGCCTCCCATCCCCATCTTGCTTTGCAGAAGGCCTGCGTTCTTGAGTGTCAGCAAGATCTGCTCCAGGAATTTCGCCGGGATATGCTCTCGCTCGGCGATATCCTTGATCTGCACCATCCCATTACGGCCCTCCCAGCTGGCCAAGTCAATCATGGCTCGCACACCGTATTCACCACGTTTAGAAAGTTTCATAGATTAGGCTCGTATATTGTAGGGGAACAATATCCTACAAAGTAAAGTGTTTCTATAGTATTTATTACATTCTTAGAATATACGCGAATTTGTCTTTTGTCAATTGGATTTTTGTCACTTGTCTTGCTGGCATTTTTCTTGTATTCTATTCGGGTGGCATAACGTCTCTTGCTTAGATGCTTGCACGACGATGCCCGAAAACCCGAAGGAGGTAGATAATGAGCCAAAATCCCTATCAACTGCTGGCTCAGCGCCTGGATAGCTTGCCCAATGGCTTTCCACCAACTGATGATGGCGTCGAGCTGCGCCTGCTTGCCGAGCTATTCACCCCGCAGGAGGCCATGCTCGCTGCTCAGCTACGCCTGAGCCGTGAGACTCCCGAACAGATTGCTGCCCGCGTCGGAGCCAACCCGCAGTTGCTGCGCGAGCAGCTTAAATCGATGGCACGGCGCGGGTTGATCAAAGCCGGGCGGGTTGAAGGGGGTCTTGGTTACGGTCTGATGCCCTTCGTGGTGGGTATTTACGAGATGCAGGTGGAGCGCTTGGACGCTGAACTAGCCCAACTCTTTGAAGATTACTACCACCGGGCTTTCGGGCAGATGCTTAGCGTGCGTCCATCTGTACACCGCGTGGTACCAGTGGGAGAGAGCGTGCATATGGATATCCAAATACACCCCTATGAGAGCGTGACAGACATCCTGGCTGCTGCCCAAGCCTGGGGAGTGATGGATTGCATCTGTCGCAAGCAGAAAGCCTTGATTGGCGATCCATGCCAGCACCCGCTGGATGTTTGCATGATACTGAGCCAGAAGCCAGGCGCCTTCGACCAAAGCTCCTTTGTGCGGGCATTAACCTACGATCAAGCCCAAGAGACGCTGGGGCGGGCTGCGCAGGCTGGTCTGGTGCACTCGGTGAGCAACAGCCAGAGTGGTATTGGTTATATCTGCAATTGCTGCACCTGTTCTTGTGGCATCCTGCGCGGTATTGCCGAACTGGGGTTTGCCAACGCGGTGGCACACTCAGCCTTCATAAACCAGGTGGACGAAGACCTGTGTGTTGGTTGTGAGCTATGTGTTGAGTATTGCCAGTTTGACGCCTTGACGATGGACAACATCGCACGCGTGGATGCAATCCGCTGTGTGGGCTGTGGCGTGTGCGTGCCATCCTGCCCGGATGGCGCCCTGGGATTGGTCCGCCGCCCGAGCCAGGAAATCGAGACCACGCCAGTCGATGAGATTGCCTGGTTACAAGAGCGCGCCGCTGCCCGCGGCCTGGACCTGGGAAGCGTACTTTGATCGCATCCAGCTTTCGAGAAGATGTTCTTCGAGCGCTGGAGCACATCCGTTACTTATCGGTTACCATTGGCGGAAGGGGGAGCTGCACCGCAGCCGAGCGGCAGGCGGCACAATATACCGTGGATCAAATGGATGAGATGGGGGTGAAAAACGCCCACCTTGAATATTATAACGGGTCAGCCTCTACCTACCGGCCATACGCCATGGCATTTGGCGCCGCGCTGCTGGGCACCATGCTTGCCTGGCTGGGCGAGGGTCGTGTGTGGTTGGCACTTGCGGCTTTGCTGAATGTCTTGGGTGTTCTGGGCATGCTGGCAGAGACTGACTTCGCCTCGAATTGGACGCGCTGGTTCTCCCCGCGCGCCAGCAGCCAAAATGCTGTGGGGGTCATCCCAGCCTCAATCCAGCCACGTCGGCGCGCGGTGCTGTGTGCCCATGTGGACAGCCACCGCACCCCGATATTTTATTCCTCGCCGACCTGGCGCAAATTATTTCAACTGCTGGTGAGCACAGCCTACCTTAATATGGCAGTGGGTGGGGCTTTTTTCGCCCTGGGCGCACTCCTGGGCATCACCTGGGTGCGCTGGTTTGGCTTGATCATCGCTCTCATCCAGGTCAGCGCCATTCTGCTTTGCCTGCACGCGGATTTTACCTCCTTCTCCCCCGGTGCCAACGACAACGCTTCCGGTGTCGGCGTGATCCTTGAGATTGCAAGGCGCCTGGTAAAGCAGCCATTGGATTTCACCGAGGTCTGGTTGGCTTTTACTGGATGCGAGGAGACTGGCGCTTCGGGCATGTCGGCATTCCTGGATTCCCATGCCGAAGCGCTGGGTAGCGACACTGTATATATCATCGTGGATGAAGCCGGGTTAGGCAAACTACAATACCTGACCAATGACGGTCTGGTGATCAAGCGCAATACCCACCCCCAGGCGCTGGAGCTGGCAAATCGGGTGGGCGTCTTACTTCCTGAACCGAGGGCGACGCCTCGCGGTGGCATCGCTTATACCGACGCCGCGGTGGCTACCAAACGAAAATTGATCGCTCTTTCATTAGGATGTTTGCCCGAGGCTCAGGCAGGTCAGAGCTCTCACTGGCACCAGCTCAGCGACACGATTGATACCATTGATCGTCAAGCCCTGGAAGATTCGCTGCTGTTTACCTGGCATCTTTTGCGACAGGTTGACAATTATTGAGTTCCCCCTTACCTCCGCATCGCGCCGGGTTTTAACATGTATGGGGATCGGGACGTTCTAGTGCGGGGAATCTCATTTGAGCGACTGCCCTATCGACGGATTAGGGCAATCGCATTAGGGCGATTTCCCACATCTGAGGAGAGAAAATAGTGTGTTTTGGTGGGGGTATGCCCCCACCAAAACACCCCAAACACTCTTTTTGCGGGATTGCGCATGCCCTTCCGAGCATTTGCAATTGCCCTGATTGACGGATTGAATTGCAGGGGCGAATAGGTTATAATTGAAATCAACAAACGATGTGAGTTATCAATCACATCGTCCATAACCAAAACCTTCGGGGCAGGGTGAAAGGCGTATGAAGCGCCTCATTCCCGACCGGCGGTAAAGCCCGCGAGCGCCCGGCAGATAGACGGGTGCACGATCCGGTGAAACTCCGGAGCCGACGGTATAGTCCGGATGAAAGAAGGTAGCGCTGTTCACGTTGCCAGGGCAAGCGCCCCAGCTAGTTGAGCAGTCAATGCTAGCCCAGAGCGGGACCATCTCCGCGCCACATGCCCCGAAAACCATCCGGTTTTCGGGTTTCTCTTTACAGCAAGGTGTGCCGCAGATTTTGAGCATCCGCGAAGGCTGTACTGCGCCTGCCCCGGAGTCCCTAAACTCTGGGGCGCTTTATTTGACAGGATGAATATGGATATCACGCGCACAGAAAAAACACTTCCTTGGCCGGTTCGCAATTTGGGACGCTCCAGGATATATCTGGCACTATTTTCGATGCTGCTTACGCTCCTGTTATGGGGTGCTGTAACGAGCCTGACGGATTTTCCAGCCTTCATACTCCCTGGCCCGTGGCTGGTCTGGGCGCGCTTCTGGCAGCTTGTCATTGATGGCAGCCTGCTGCGGCATATTTTGGTGACATTGCAAGAAGTCCTTTTAGGGCTGGCGCTGGGTGTGAGCGCTGCTACAGTCTTAGGCTACCTGTTGGCAAAATCGCCGGTATTTGAGCGACTGCTCTCGCCATACATCGTCGCCAGCCAATCTGTGCCTGTTGTGGCTATCGCCCCACTGCTCATCATCTGGTTTGGGCCAGGCATGTTCTCAAAAATACTGATCTGCGCCCTGATCGTCTTTTTCCCCGTGCTGGTCAATACCATCGTCGGACTGCGCTCTGTACCGGAGGAGCTGGAAGATCTGATGCGCTCGCTGCAAGCCACCCGCTGGCAAATGGCCGCCTACCTGCAAGTGCCTGCCGCCTTGCCAGTCTTCCTGGGAGGCCTGCGCATCGGGGCCACTCTCTCGGTTATCGGCGCAGTAGTGGGTGAGTTCGTCGGCGCAGACCGCGGTTTGGGCTTTTTGATCAACCTTGGGCGCGGCCAGTACGATACCGCCCTGGTATTCGTGGCAGTCTTCACGCTGGTTACACTGGCGCTGGGCATGTACGGCGCCGTCGTTTTTATCGAATACCGCTGGCTTTCCTGGCAACAACGCATAGAGCTATAGGATCAGCCAGATAGATTTTGGGAGGATTTTTTGGATGGCACACAAAACGATACTCACTGTTGCTCTCGTCTTCCTACTAGCGCTGGCAGCTTGCTCGCCGAGCGCGACCCCCTCACAAGAGATAACCGAATCACCGCAGGAGACCGAGCCACCTCTGGCGCACATTCGCCTACCACTGGGCTACATCCCCAATATCCAGTTCGCGCCCCTGTACGTCGCTGTAGAAAAGGGCTATTACCAGGCTGAGGGCATAGAGATAGAGTTCGATTACAGCTTTGAGACCGACGGCGTCTCCCTGGTGGGTGCAGGCGAGCTGCAATTCGCCGTGGTCTCAGGCGAGCAGGTGCTGTTGGCGCGCGCTCAGGAGCTACCAGTCGTCTATGTGATGGCCTGGTACCAGGATTACCCGGTGGGTGTGGTGGCAAAAACCAGCCAGAGTATCCGCACTCCGCAGGATCTGGCGGGAAAGAAGATCGGCCTACCAGGACCATTCGGAGCCAGCTATATTGGCTTGCGCGCCTTGCTCAATGCAGGCGGGTTGCAAGAGAGCCAGGTAACTTTGGATTCGATCGGCTTCAACCAGGTCGAAGCGCTGGCCGCAGACCAGGAGCAGGCAGTGGTCATTTATATCGCCAATGAGCCGGTTCAATTGCGCGCCAAAGGCTATGAAGTGGATGAGATCCGCGTCTCCGATTACGTCCGCCTGGCATCCAACGGGCTAATCACCAACGAAGCCACCATCCAGCAAAATCCAGACCTGGTGCGCGCCATGGTGAGAGCAACACTGCGCGGTATTGCTGATGTCATAGCCAATCCAGACGAGGCGTACAAAATCAGCCTCGAATACGTAGAAGAGCTGGCTCAGGCAGACGAGGCGATCCAAAAAGAGATCCTCGCCACATCCATCACATTCTGGCAAGCCGAACAATTGGGCGTATCGGACATTTCCGCTTGGGAGAACATGCAAGCTGTTCTGCTGGATATGGGGCTGCTCGCCCAACCGCTGGATTTGAGCAAGGCTTTCACGAATGAATTCATCAGCCGATAAACCCATCGTCGCCATCAACCACCTGAGCGCCATTTTTGACAATGGCAACGGAGGCTTGCGAGCGCTGGAGGATATCTCCTTCTCAGTGAGCTCACAGGAGTTTGTCAGCGTCCTCGGTCCGTCTGGCAGCGGCAAGAGCACCCTGCTTCGCATACTCGCAGGTTTATTGCCTCCCACCCGAGGCCAGGTTTTTTATCAGGGTGAAGAGTTAAGCGGACCACGGCGCGGGGTCGGATTCGTGTTCCAGCGCGCCAACCTGATGCCCTGGCGTACGGTATTGGAAAATATTACTCTTCCGCTGGAGCTGCTGGGCACACCCCACCAGACAACCCTGGAACGCGCCCAGGAGCTCGTCAATCTCGTCGGATTGCAGGGTTTCGAGGACAGCCTGCCGCGCGACCTCTCCGGGGGTATGGCGCAGCGTGTCGCCATAGCCCGCGCCCTGATTCACGATCCAGATGTGCTGCTGCTAGATGAACCATTCGGCAACCTGGATGCCTTGACGCGCGAGCGCATGGGAGCTGAGCTGCTGCGCATCTGGCAGGCAAGGCGCAAGACCGTGATAATGGTCACGCACTCGATCTCTGAGGCGCTTTTCCTGGCCGACCGTGTCCTGGTACTCACACCTCGCCCCGGGCGCTTGCGCCTAGACTTAAGCGTTGAACTGCCCCGACCTCGCGAGGACGATGTGCGCTACACTCCGGTCTTCGGCAAGCTGGTGCGGCAGGTACGCGAAGCAATTGGGTAGTCCCTAACTTCCTGGGAATCTACCTCGGAAATGGGTATAAGTCCCCTTTCCGCTAACTCTGCCCTCCCCGTATGCCTCATTGCATGATAAGATTCCCAACCGAATTTCATTACGAGGAAGAAATGATGCATAAATATTCCCTTGTTATTCTGGTGATCATGATCATCTTCGCCGCCTACGCGCCGCTCACGCCAGCCTTCGCTCAAGATGAGATCAAGCTGAGCAATCTAGAAGTGGACCTGTGGCCTGAATACGATCGTCCATCTGTCTTAGTCATCTATCGCATCACGCTGCCCCCCACTATATCTCTGCCAGTTGACCTGACATTTCGCATCCCGGCCGCCGCGGGTGACCCGAGTGCCGTGGCATTGCGCCAGATGACTCCCGAGGGCGATTCAGGGTTATTCACAATCCCTTACCAACGCCAGGTCGTTGGGGAGTGGGGCATGATAACCATCACAGCCACTGTACCCGAGATCCAGCTCGAGTATTACGACCCGGATTTAGTTAAACAGGATGACGCTCGCCAGTTCGAGTATCGCTGGCCGGGAGATTACGCCATTGATGCGCTAATTTTACAAGTCCAACAACCGCTGGGTGCCAGCGAAATGGTCATCTCGCCTGCATCAGACCCGGGTGTGTCCGGCAATGATGGGCTGGTGTATTACAACAAGCAGGTTGGCTCCCTCGCGGCTGGGCAAACCTTCTCGCTGACAGTCAACTACAACAAAGCCTCTGATGATCTGACTGCCGCTAATCTTCAGGTGCAGCCCAGCGCGCCTGTCAGTGTCACGCCTGGTCAAAACAGCTTGATGACCCTCTTACCCTGGGCTCTGGGCATCCTGGGGGTACTGCTGATCCTTGGCGGTGTAGTTTGGTACCGGCAGTCAGGCAGAGGCAAACCAGGCGATCGCCCTCGACGACGCCGGGCGACAGCCTCAAGAGAACCAGAAGAATCAACCAGTTTCATCTACTGCCACCAGTGTGGTAAAAGGGCCTCGCCTGGAGACCGCTTCTGCCGCACGTGCGGCACAAAATTAAGAACCGAGTAACCCTCAAAAAACATATAACACCCCGAATAATAAATTTAGGGTGTTTCGCCGGATTGACGAAAAAACGGGTTATTGGGCGGCGGTACCGCCACCCAATAACCCGTTTTTCCGTCAATCAGGCGAAATACCCGCAATTTATTATTCGGGGTGTTATATGTGTTTTGAGGGTTACTCGGTTCTTAAGTTTGTGCCGCACGTGCGGCAGAAGCGGT
>DATCYX010000210.1:0-4528 GCA_036526235.1 Anaerolineales bacterium
TCTATGGCGCGGCTTATCATCTCTGGCGAGGCGGAGGAGCTGGCAAACTATTGCTCTTCCTCATCCTGGGCTGGATTGGCTTCTGGGCTGGGCACGCCCTTGGCAATTATCTTGATTGGACATTCGGTAGCTTAGGACAGCTCAGGCTGGGAATGGCTACGCTATCCAGTTTGATTTTTCTCAGTATTGGCCATTGGCTAAGCCTGGTAGAAGTCGAAAGAAAATAAGGAGTAACCAAAGAGAGTTCATGTTTCAAATTGAATCATTTCTTTCCGCCCGGCTGTTTGTCAGGCCCCAAATAATCGGTAATCGAATATATTTCGAAAGCAATATCAGCGGACATATCAGCCTATACGCTATGAATTTCGGTGGCAGTGTACCTGAGCCTCTTTTGCCTCCGGATGTTGTCCTTCATAATCCCCACCTTATGAACGGAAAATCTTTTTATGTGTATCCAAAGTTGGGGAAAATCGTTGTCATGATCGATCAAGATGGTGATGAAAATTATCAGCCCATGATCATTCCAATGGAAGGGGGCTACCCCGAACCTACATTCAACGATTTCTTTTCAGAATATCGTGTGTACATTGACAAGTGCGATCCAGAACGCAATTTGCTCTATTTAACCGCTGATTCACGTCGTGAGGAGCTTGTCTTCACATACCAGGGCAATCTGGAGACTGGTGAACTTACCCTGTTAGGCCAGAGTCAGTGGGGACTGTATCCAGTGGGCGTCAACACTGATCACACAAAAGTTGTCATACTAGAAGAGTATACCTTCGGTGATGAGGTACTCTATTTATGGACACAAAAAGATGGTCTTGGTAAGCCTTTACATGGCGTTCCCATCGAAACTCGAGCCGATGGACAGAAAGTTCCATTAAGTTACATTACCTCCACATGCTTTACCCCTCATGACCGCGGTCTCATCTTTGTTACCGCGCTGCATGAGGATACGCGCGGACTGGGGTATTTGACCTTCGAGCATCCTGAAGACGTTCTACGAGTGGATATCACAGGGATCATGCATCAAGGAATCGGCGAACTACAAAGCCTTGAACAAATTGGAGGTAATCGCTACTTGTTGACCTTCAATATTAACGGGGCTTCATGGCTATACGAAGGTAATTTCGATGAACTTAACCTAACCATGAAGTTAAATAACGTTCTTTGCGGAACAGGGCAAATCTCCAATGGAGTTCTTGAGTCCGTTGATTATGATCGCCACCAGGATCGATTCGCCCTAGCATTCTCTACAGCTACCAGTCCAACTCAAATCTACACCATCGAGGGCAAAGATCGCAGAACCATTTTACGGCAAACAAACGAGCGTATATTAGCTATACCAGCGGACTATCTCTCCAGCGGGGAGAATGTTTCGTACACTTCCTTCGATGGCACGCCTATCTCTGCCAGGCTTTACATGCCATCTCCAGCACTTGGCTTTCAAGGACCCAGGCCAATTATTTTATATGTCCATGGCGGTCCACAAAGCCAGGAGCGCCCTGATTTTGCCTGGTTCTCAATTCCATTGATCCAATTCCTTACCCTGAACGGGTTTGCAGTGTTTGTACCAAATGTGCGCGGCAGCACAGGCTATGGATTGAGCTTTACCAAACAAGTGGATAAGGATTGGGGAGGCATGGACCGTCTTGATCACGTCCACGCAATGACAAAAGTTCTCCCAGAAGATAATCGCCTGGACGTGCACCGGGCGGGCGTCGTAGGGCGATCGTATGGTGGCTATATGACTCTCACTTTAGCTGGACGCCACCCTGATTTATGGTCTGCTGCAGTGGATATGTTCGGCCCGTATGATCTGATCACATTTTCGGAGCGAATCCCAGAAACCTGGAAACCCTACTTTAAATTAGTTTTAGGCGACGCACAAAATGAAACCGATAAGCGTTTCCTCATTGACCGCTCGCCTCGTACACACCTAGAGAATCTTGCTTGTCCAATGCTGGTCATTCAAGGAAAAAATGATCCTCGTGTCGTTGAGCATGAATCCAGCGATCTTGTTGCAGATCTGCGAGCAAAAGGGAAAGATATCTCATATTTGGTGTTCGAAAATGAAGGTCACGATGTTCTCAAATATGAGAATCGGGTGAAATGCTACAATGCGATAACTGATTTCTTTAAGAACTATCTCAAACCGTGAATAACCTAAAAACACAATCTGGCGACCTTGTCCAACTAGTCAGCCCAACCAAGAAAGTTTACACATTCCGCCTTGTCCCAGGCGGACAGTTGCAAACCCACCGCGGGGTTCTCTATCATGACCGATTAATCGGGCTAGATTGGGGTAGCCAGGTATATTCGCACAAGGGTAGCACCTTTTTTCTTGTCCAGCCTTCTTTGAATTCGTTGATTGAGGAGATCCGCCGCAATACCCAAATAATGTATCCCAAAGACATTGGCTTCGTTCTCATCTCAATGGGAATTGGACCTGGGGTGAATGTTATCGAAGCAGGCACTGGATCAGGGGCGCTTACGACCGCTCTGGCTTGGGCGGTAGGCGACGAAGGTCGGGTGTTCTCTTATGAGAGCCGTCCAGAGATGCAAAATCTTGCCCGGAAAAATTTAGAACGCCTAGGATTGCACACCAGAGTCGACCTAAAATTGCGAGACATTGCAGAAGGCTTCGATGAGACCGGAGTGGATGCACTTTTCCTGGATTTGCCCAACCCGTATGATTACGTGCAGCAAGTCCGATCGGCGCTCAAGCCGGGTGGATTCTTTGGTTGTATCCTACCTACTGTAAATCAGGTCGCACGTCTCCTTCCTGATCTACACCAAGCATACTTCAGTTTTGTTGACATTTGTGAGGTTCTACTGCGCTACTACAAGCCGGTGCCTCAACGCTTGCGTCCTACGGATCGTATGGTCGCCCATACTGGCTATCTCGTCTTCGCCCGCCCAATTATTCCTACCGAACCACCACCCGATGCAGAAATCCCAGCTAAATCTGACTGAACAAGAGATCTCTCGGCGTCTGGTTTTAACTAGTGGCGATGAAGTTGAGAATCCATATCCGCATGGATTTTTGTCTCACCCGCCTCGTCCTGCTGCTGTTCTGATCCCCTTACTCAGGCGATATGAAAACTGGCATGTGCTGTATATCCGCCGCACAGCCAATTCACAAGATCCCCATGGCGGGCAAGTAGCGTTTCCTGGAGGGGCTGCTGACAGGGATGATCTCAACGCGGAAGCAACAGCACTGCGAGAAGCAAACGAAGAGCTCGGTCTTCACACTTCAGATGTGCGCACTTTGGGGCGTCTGATAGATTTTATTACGATTACCAGCTATCGAGTTACACCAATCGTTGGCGTTATCCCTTGGCCATATCCACTTAAATTAGAAACCAAGGAAGTTAGTCGTGCTTTTACTATCCCCCTTACCTGGTTGGCAGACCCAATAAATCGTGAAGAGCGCCCGCGGACTTTACCCGGCCCCTTTGAGCCGATAAACGTGATTTATTACAAGCCGTATGATGGGGAAACGCTATGGGGTGCCAGCGCAAGATTTACCCTTGAATTGATCAATGTATTATTCGATCCAGAATAAGCAGAGAAAAATGGGGTATATGTGGCTGTAGATACACCGCATATACCCCATCTTCAATATTATTCCTCTTCTTCCTCTTCTTCTTTTTTACCTTTCTCTATAATTTCCGGCTCCTCGAGTTCCTCCTCTTCCTCTTCGACAACTTCTTCAGCCTCAGGAGCAGTTACAATCACCAACATTTCGTCGAGATCTGTTAATATCTTTACATTCTCTGGTAGTTGAAGATCACGCACATGGATTGCCGAACCAATCTCGTCCAGCGAAGAAATGTCTACCATAATGCGCTCTGGTAAATCGCCAGGCAAGGATTCGACTTCAATCTCTTCGAGACCAGTGACAACCATGCCATTGAAATCTCTACTTGCAGGGGCTTCCCCTTCAATATTGATAGAAACATAGGCACGCAACTTCTCGGTCAACGAAACAACCATAAAATCCAAATGCACTACAGTGCCCTGAACTGGATGAAGCTGCTTCTCACGGATTAACGCGTTATATTCCTCCCCGTCTACGTCTACGAGAATCAAATGTGAGGACGAAATCGCAGGTAGTATCCGACTAACGTCACGATAATCAAGCGAAACAGGGATCGGTTGAATGCTCTTCCCATAAAGAATTGCAGGTAATCGCCCTTCGCGTCTCAGAGCTTTTACTTGCTTGCCAATTACCTCGCGATGCTTGGCTTTAAAAACAATTTTTTTCATATCTTCCTTCCTTGGAGCGCCTCTCACCCAGGATTACCCAGGTTACCATCACTCCTTGGGATAATATCCGGCCTCCGCCGGTGGATATTAACAGCCATCCAGGTATTCTGTGCCAATCTGGCTGTTGTTCAACCTCATTTACGACGCCGGCTCAAAGAGCCAATCAGAAGGACTAGTCCTGCACCAACCCCAGCAGCCAGCCCAGCAAGCAATGCCCTGGGCGTATCCAGCGCAACTTCGACTGGACCTTCCACCC
>DATCYX010000211.1:0-6091 GCA_036526235.1 Anaerolineales bacterium
GTCACGTGCGTGCCGATATCCGCTACCTCAGGTCGGGCGCCATTTTTTTCGATAATCGTGGCATTTTTTAACAGGTACTCTAACTCCTGGATGCGCCCTTCCAGGAAGCCCTGGTCCTCTTTGGCTTTGTGATAATCTGCATTCTCGGAGAGATCGCCCATTTGGACCGCGGAGCGCAGGCGTTGAGCTATCTCGTCACGACCTGTCACTTTTAGCTGCTCCAGTTCGATTTTGAGGCGAGCTGCCCCTTCGGAGGTAAGGTAAATTTGATCATCCATGCTTTAACCTTCTACTTTCAAGTTTCACTTAACATCCTACCGATATTAAGGTTTCGTGGACGGTTCGAATAGCTTTTGATGCTCGTCCATGGCGAAGCGGTCGGTCATGCCGGCAATGTAATCGCAGATGGTGCGTTCCAATCCTCGCTCCTCAATGAACTCCTGGATGTGACCTGGCAGGATGGCAGGTTCGCTGCAGTAGGCATGGAACAAGTCGCTGATGATCCGCTCAGCCTTCACCGCCATGCGCACCACCCTGTGATGCCGGTATAGGTGATTATACAGGAAGTCTTTGAGCTGGCGGTTGCGCCGGTGCATATCTTCGCTGAAGCTAATTACATTATATGATAGGCTTTGCAGATCTTTGACCGATTTGACGTTGCTCTGTTGCAGACGTGCGTGCGTGGCGTTGACAAGATCGGTCACTTCTAAGCCAATCAAGCGCCGGATCAGGCGATGGCGCGTCAGGTCATCGAGAACGGGGGAACTCCAGCCCACGCTCTCAGCTAAGATCTCCCAAAGTGTGATGCCTTCCAGCATATGGGGGGTGATCATGCCGGAGCGTAACCCATCATCCAGGTCGTGCGTGGTATAGGCTAGCTCGTCAGCTACATTGGCGATCTGTGCCTCCAGGTGGCCGCGCAGATCTGGGTTGTACTCGCTGGCATCGGCAGTGTCGTATTCAGACTCGTGCTTGACAATGCCCTCGCGCACTTCCCAGGTCAGGTTGAGGCCTGGAAAGTCAGGGTAGCGCCCTTCCAGTTGGGTGATGATACGCAGGGACTGCTTGTTGTGGTCAAAACCACCATGCTCTTGCATTAACCGAGCTAAGATAGTCTCTCCCGAGT
Source organism: Anaerolineales bacterium (assembly GCA_036526235.1). Classification (GTDB taxonomy): domain Bacteria; phylum Chloroflexota; class Anaerolineae; order Anaerolineales; family UBA4823; genus DATCYX01. The sequence goes on from DATCYX010000211.1 coordinate 1,127, forward strand.
GACCAAAAGGCGGGTGCCCTAGATCATGCGCTAAGCAAATCGCCTCTAAGAGGTCCTCGTTAGCACCCAAGGTGCGAGCGATGGTGCGCCCGATTTGGGACACCTCCAGAGTGTGCGTCAGACGCGTGCGGTAATAGTCGCCCTCATAATTGATGAAAACTTGGGTCTTATATTCTAGGCGACGGAAAGCCGTGGTGTGCAAAATACGGTCCCGGTCGCGCTGGAATGCCGTGCGATATTCCGGTTCATCTTCCGGGTAGGCGCGGCCTTTTGAGTCCTTACTGCGGCATGCATAAGGTGCCAGAGTTTGGTCTTCTAGGGCTTCGAGGTGCTGGCGAGTATAGAACATTGGGATTAGATCGCAGGGTTTAGAACGTAAAGAATAGATAATTGGCCATTCACACCAAGTGTGTAATTATAATCTATATTGTTTCTTGGGGGATGTTCGCCCGCACGAGCGTGCCCACTCGCTCGCCCAGCAAGGCTCTTTCAACCTGATGTTGTTTCTCGCCAGAGAAAATGAGGACTTCCAGTCCAGGTAACTCTTGAACCAATGCTAGGCTCTGCTGTACCTTGTCGGCCATGCCCCCAGTGACATCGGTAGCGTTTGAACCACCCAGTACGGGTATTAGCTGGGGCAGGCTTTCGGGTGTGATTTCGTGGACTAGTTGTGTGCAGGCGGGGAAATCAGCCCACACCCCCTCTTCTAATCCAGCGAGCAAGACGCGTTCAGGACCCAGATGGCGGGCCAGGTGCTCGAAGAGGGCCTCGGTCGAGAGAATGGTGCCGCCGCGGGCAGTGTCGAATATCACGTCGCCATACACGACAGGGATAAGACCGGCTTGCAAGGCAGCTCGCATGGTCGCCAGATCCCAATTGATCACCTCTCCATCACGGGTTAAGACACAGGCTGAAGGGGAGAATGTAACCGCAGGCAGGCCTGCATCGTGCAGTGCGTCAATTACGATGCGGTTGAGTGCAACGGCCTCGTGCCACACTTCGGCGAAGCCGCGCCACTCTTCGGGTGTGCGAACCCCCTGACGAGTGCCGTAACGCTTGGCAGGAACGTGCGCAAACGAGCCAGCGCCATTGCCTAGAACCATGCGCAGGGATGGGTTTCGACCGCATGCCGCGGCGATCTCCGCAGCCAATCGGTTGATAACCTCATGCCGTGGAGATCGCGGCGTCGTTTTATCGGTGATAAGCGAACCGCCGAGCTTGAGAAAAACAAGCTGAGAAAGTGGGTCCTTCATTGTTTCCTATTTTACTTGGAGTGTACTGTAGTGACAATTGTTCGATATGCGCCTGCCGCCGACAAGGCGTTGGCGATCAAAGAGGCTGTCTCGGGCGATGCCAATGCGATCATATTACCCCCACGCCCGCTGCCAGAGAGTTTGGCTCCTCGAGCACCGCTTGTGTGCGCCGCGCTCACTAGCCTGTCTAGCTCAGGCGAGGAAACACCCATCTCCTGAAGTAGGCTGTGGTTGGCATCCATGAGCGCGCCTAGTTCCTCGGGTCGCCCGCTTTCGATGGCTTGCCGTGCCTGGCGAGCGATCTGCCCAGCGGAGTCGAACAGGCTTTCGTAATGTGCTGGTTTTTCTCCCCACAGGCGTCGCACGTCGCCGACCGCAATAGCCGTTGGGCTGGATATACCCGTGTCCCCAATCACAATGGTAAACGGTTGTGCAACTTGCAAGGTCTGAATAGGTTGGCCGCGCACAAAATATACTGGCCTGACGTAAGTGATCACAGTGTTGTCAATTCCAGACGGTGTGCCGTGATGCAGTTTCTCAACCTCGAAGGCCAGTGCAGAGACTTGCTCATCGGATAGGGGTTGGCCCAAGAACGCGGATAAGGCACGCAGGATTGCCACCGATACAGCCGCCCCTGATCCCAGCCCGGAGGCAAGCGGTATGGTAGAAGTGATGCGCAGCGTACAGGCGGGAACACGGGATATCTCGAGCATGGATAATACACTGCTCACGGCAGCCGCTAGTGGTTGATCGTCTGGCAGGTCGGCGAGCAGCGCGTCCAGTCCAATCGCTGGCGCCTGGATGCGCATGGTGCCAGGTACACCTCGCGGGTCGGCGTTTACGGTTGCACGGGCACGCACCTCATTCACGGGGACGGCGATAGCCGGCCGACCGTACACGACGGCGTGTTCTCCAAACAAGATAACCTTGCCAGGGGCGGAGGCAGTTATTGCGGGCATGAGGATCGTATGATGAGGGAAACTGGGCGAGGATAAAGGTTTGAAGGTGGTAAGAAGCGCTTCGCGAGTTTCCTCGGACCTAAAAGGCGTAAAAAATGATTAAAACGGAGATTCCCCACAGGAGAATAGTCGCCTGCAAGGGTCGGTCGGAGAGGAGCACATCCTCTGGCGCTCCACCGCTGTGCTTCACCTGGATCAAGTAGAGATAGCGGAAGATGCCATACAGCACGAAGGGGATGGTTAACATCATGATGTGGTTGTCCGGCAAATTGGGTGCTGAGAAGGTGTACAGGCTGTAAGCGATGATGGTGGTTCCGGACACAATGGTGATGAATTGGTCTAAGAGGGGGATGGTATAGCCGTCCAGGACTTTGCGGTGGGAATTTGCCCCCTCCGCCAGTAAGGCAAGCTCGGCGCGGCGCTTGCCGAAGCCGATATAGAGTGACCCAAGGGTGGTGACCACGTACAGCCAGGGCGAGAAACGCGTTACCACGATCAACGATACGCCAGCACCAACTCGCAAGACGAATCCCAAGGAGATGGTGAGAACATCCAGGATCGGGACGTGTTTGAGCCACTTGGAGTATGCCAGGTTGCTTACGAAGTAAATCAAGGCAATGCCTGCAAACAAAGGCGAGAGCATGTACGAGATCGGGAGTAAGACGACGATCAGTCCGATTGCTACCGTGCGGGCGATCGTTAGATTCAGCTCCCCAGAAGCGATGGGTCGCAGGCTTTTTTGGGGATGGTTTAGGTCGGCCTCCCTGTCCATGATGTCATTGATGATATAGACCGCCCCAGATAAGAGACAGAAGATGAAAAAGCCCGCGATCGTGTGCAAAATGGCTGGCAGATGGCTTAGGGTGAGCTGGCGGTCAAAAACCAGTGCGGCAAAAAGCAGGCTATTTTTCGTCCACTGGCGCGGGCGCAGCGCCCGGAACAAGGCAGACATGGTCTTCCAAAACATGGGGGTATGATAGTAGGGATTGTGTTATTCGTCAACCAAGAATTCTGTTTGGCGCGAGGAGCATCGATACCGTAATATCGGTTCGTGTGGGGCTGAATGGCTGATTTATCAAGGGGACTTATTGTTTTATGGACTCAATTGCTCGGTTTTCGTGTTAAAATAAGACCTACTGGATCGGCGGTCGCTGCAGGGTTTGCCTGCTGCGGCGTCGGGTCAGTGTATCCCGTCGAAAAGAGCCGCCGTTCTGATCTTGGCTGCAAGGGAAACGCCGATCCATGACTTTTTGGAAGTATTATCACCTCGCCAAAAACATCCCCGATGCATTGCACGTTCTTACGCAGGCACCTGGTCCCGCCCGACTGATCTCGGGTGGCACTGACCTGCTGTTGGATTTACAGCAGGGGCGCCACTCCCCCGTACACACACTGGTTGACGTTACGCATGTCCCTGAGATGTCGATCATAGAGATTCGCCAGGATCGGCTTTTCGTGGGAGCGGCTGTGCCTCTTAATAGCGTTGTGGCATCACCTCTCGTTCAGCGACATGCCCAGGCGTTGGTTGAGGCTGCTGGACTGATCGGCGGACCGCAAGTGCGCAATACCGCTACTTTGGGTGGGAATGTGGCGCATGCGCTGCCGGCGGGCGATGGCACTATCGCCTTGCTGGCCCTGGATGCATCGGCGGAGGTAGCCAATCAGCGGGGCTTGCGCCAGGTACCTATGCGAGAGTTATTTCTAGGACCCGGACGCTCGGCTCTCGATCCGCAAAATGATATGCTGGTCGGATTTTATTTACCCCTGAGAAGCACCGGTCAAGGATCGGCATTCAAGCGGGTGATGCGGCCTCAGGGTGTCGCAATTGCTATCCTGAACTCAGCGGTCTGGGTACAGCGAGAAGGGGAACGCATCGCCGGTATCCGCATTGCGATGGGTCCTGCTGGCCCTACTCCATTTCGAGCGTTAGCCGCTGAAGAGACCCTGCGTATGCAGCTTATGGACGAAGAGTCGGTAAGCCGGGCTATTGAGACCTTGCTAGCTGAGGCGCGCTTCCGCACCAGTCCGCACCGCGCCACGTTGGAGTACCGGCGGGAGATGGCGAATATTTTGCTGACAGACACACTTACGCTGGCATGGCATCGTACCTTTGAAAAGTGAATTCGGAAGATAGACAACAGAAAGATTGGATAGTTTATTAGGTGAGCAGGAAGAGTTTGTTATGAATATGGTGATCAATGGACAGAGAATGACGATTGAGGCGCTGCCTGGTGAGATGCTCAGCGATTTGCTGCGCGAGCGGCTTGGGTTAATCGGCACGAAGATTGGTTGTAATGAGGCGGAGTGTGGAGCCTGCACCGTCCTGGTGGACGATCAGCCGGTGCTCTCCTGTGTTTTCCCTGCTGCCAAAGCGGATGGCAAAAATATTTTTACCATCGAAGGTTTGGCTTCACTTTATTCTATTGCTCGTTCCAATCGTAGCGGAGATGGAAAAGAGGAGGATGCTCAGGAGACTCTCCACCCCCTCCAGGAAGCCTTCATTCAGCATGGCGCGGTGCAGTGCGGTTTCTGCATCCCTGGGCAGATCATGACAGCCTATGCCTTGTTGCGAGCCGTGCCCGAACCTAGCGAGGCAGACATTCGCTATGCCCTGAAAGATACTTTGTGCCGCTGTGCAGGGTACCCGACGATTATCAGAGCTATCCAGACAGCTGCCTATTCTGTGCGTACTGGGGAGCCACTTGCGCCCCCGCCTATCCCGGGTCTTGATGAAATGCGCCCGCATGGAGTGA
>DATCYX010000212.1:0-2844 GCA_036526235.1 Anaerolineales bacterium
ACCATTTACCTTCGAGATTCTAGCCCAGCAAGGTCGCGCCCGAGCTGGCGTTTTTCATACTCCCCACGGTCCTATCCCCACACCGGTTTTCGCCCCTGTAGGCACCCAGGCTACTGTAAAAGCGGTGACACCTGCCCAACTTGATGACGTGGGAGCCAATCTAATTTTGGCAAATACATATCACCTGTACTTGCGGCCTGGCGATGAACTAGTCTCTGAATTGGGCGGACTACACCGTTTCATGAACTGGTCTGCGCCCATTCTCACTGACTCGGGTGGCTATCAGGTCTTCTCCCTGGCTGACTCCCGCCAAGTCGATAATGATGGTGTTACTTTCAAGAGTCATATCGATGGTTCGACGCACCGCTTCACCCCAGAGAAATCCATAGCTATCCAGGAAAACTTAGGGGCAGACATCATCATGGCCTTTGATGAATGCGCACCACCCTATGACCGCGCATACAACGAACGGGCATTAGAGCGCACACACAATTGGGCTCAGCGCTGCCAACAGGTCAAGCGCCGCCCAGACCAGGCACTTTTTGGCATTGTTCAAGGGGGTGTCTTTCCCGATCTACGCCAGCGTTCAGCAGAGTTCATATCGTCTCTCGATTTTCCCGGTAACGCGGTTGGCGGCTTGTCTGTAGGGGAGACGAAAGAAGAAATGCACGCCATGCTGGATATCGTTTTACCCATCTTGCCAGTTGAAAAGCCTCGCTATTTGATGGGTGTAGGCACCCCCGAAGACTTGATTGAAGGTGTTCTGCGTGGGGTCGACATCTTCGATTGTGTGCTACCGACCCGTCTGGCGCGCCATAACGCCGTGATGACTCGCAAAGGAAGACTTAACCTGGTAAATGCAACCTACGCCCGCGATCCGGGACCTATCGATCCGGAGTGCACCTGTTACACCTGCCAGAATTATTCCCGTGCCTATTTGCGCCACCTGATAACCGCCCGCGAGATTCTCTCAGCGACCCTGCTCTCCATTCACAATCTCCATATGCTGATCAAGCTGATGCAGGAAATGCGTCAAGCGATCCTGGAAAGGCGCATCGAGTCGATCACTACACGCTCAATTTGACAAAATCTATGACACTATTGCAATCCATCATTCTGGGAATTATTCAAGGCCTGACCGAGTTCCTGCCCATTTCCAGTTCAGCTCATCTCGTGCTTACCCCCTACTTGCTGGGATGGAAAATACCAGCCGAGGAGGCATTTGTTTTTAATGTGCTGGTTCAGGTTGCCACGTTGGTGGCCGTTTTTGCCTATGATTGGAGCGATGTGCGGGATATACTGACCGCCATGCTGGTAGCCTTGCGGCACAATAAACCTTTTAACGATCCTCAAGCCCGTTTAGGGTGGTATATCCTCATCGGAACGCTACCTGCGGGTCTTATCGGGTTGAATATAAAAAACACGGTAGAAGCAGCATTTAACAGTCCTGCCACTACAGCCTTCTTTCTGCTGATCACCGCTATTTTATTATTTATCAGCGAGCGCGCCGGTAAGAAAAACAAAAACATCGATCATATGAACTGGATCGATGCGATATGGGTGGGTCTATTCCAGGCCACCGCGATTTTCCCCGGAATCTCACGCTCTGGTTCGACCATCTCGGGTGGCATGTTGCGTGGGCTGGAACGACCAGCAGGGGCGCGCTTTGCCTTTCTTCTCTCCATTCCGATCATGCTTGCGGCTGGATTCCTCGCCATCATGGACTTATTCGGTATGCCGAACTTGAGTAGCTTGCTTCCAATTTTCATCCCCGGCTTTGTGGTTGCTGCGATTACAGGCTATCTCTCCATCCGCTGGCTGCTAGGCTACTTGGTTCGCCATCCCTTACTCATTTTTTCAGCTTACTGCGTAGCACTGGCAGCGCTAAGTTTTATCCGGGGTTTCTTTCCATGATTGTTTGCTAGATAACCCATAGCTTAAAAATCTTTGTAACCAGCTTCCTATTAAAGATCCGATTAATCGGCGTTGTCACTCGGCCCATTCCATCGGCGCTTTCCAAGCCCGTGGGCCTGAACCACCGGCACAACAAAGAGGAAGCCGGTGTGACCAGTTTCCAGATCGCCAATGATGCGTTTGGCGGTGGCGACCATCTGGTCGACCTTCTCCTGGTCTTCAACAACAGAAAGAAGCGTGCGATGATGGGTCTCTCCTTTCTCGAAAAGATCCCGCATACTGGGCATCAAAGGCAAATTGTCAAGCATTCCCGCGCGGCGGAAGCGACCCAAACCGCTGCTTTCTAGAATGGTTATTCCACCGATGCCAATCGCCTCCCACCCTTCAAGTATTGCTGGGCAGTCATCTGGATCATCAATAATCAATACAATTAAGTATGCCATTGTTTAATGTCCTCCGAAACTAAGCCTCGCTGGGCTTCTTATTGAGCGGGCGGGTAAACAATACTCGTAGGAGCGGGGGGGTGATCAACGTGGTAACGATGACCATGCCAACAATCGAAGCAAACGCCTCCGGGAACAGCAAGCCTTCAGCAATTCCTACCGTAGCAACAATTAACCCTACCTCTCCTCGTGACATCATCCCTACACCAAGCTGGAGTGCTTCCAGGCGGGAAAATCCCGCCAAGTTGGCGCCTAACCCAGCGCCAAGCACCTTACCAATGATAGCTAATATGGTTATCAAAATGAAAAACCAGGCAGTATCTACAGTCAATAATCGGGCATTCGCAGATAATCCAACATTTACAAAGAAGATCGGCACAAAGATGGCATAGGATATTGTAGCTATGCCTGTATCGATGCGTTCTTTGAGCCGAGTGCGTGCCAGCAGCAAACCCGCTAAAAATGCACCCGTAATTGCTGCCATGCC
>DATCYX010000213.1:0-6613 GCA_036526235.1 Anaerolineales bacterium
CCCCCGGCTGATGCGGCCATCATCCTCAGCCTGGAGGCGGTCTTCGCCGCCCTGGGCGGCTGGCTGGTTCTCGATGAGCGCCTGTCTGTCATCCAGCTATTGGGCTGCGGGCTGATGCTGGCCGGCATGCTGCTGGCACAGACGAGAGCGTATCGAAATTGAGGGATGCGTGCGCAGAGCGCACACAACTCCCCAATTCCGATTTTTTCCCATCCCCCTGCTTGGCCATGGCCTGACGTTCGGCCAGGCAGGGGGAGGGGAATAAACCAGAAAAATAATAGACCAGCGATCTGGCCGACCGCAACCATCCCCAATGGCATATCATTGCTAATGACTCACCCCCACAATACTTCGCACTTAGGAGTCTTTGCGCGAACTTTCAGATTAATAAGGGGAAATTTATCTAAACCAACAAAAACGAAAAGTACACAGGACGAAAATTAAGGTATTATTGTCTTGCTCGCCGTTATCACTACCACACACCATCATCCTTTTTCGGCCATTACCGTTGCACACAGGCGAGCAATATCCTAGACCATGCCCGTCGACCGCCGTACGGGCGTGGTTTTTTTATCCCATTATGATCTTTTCAACGTGCGGTACTTGATGCGGTGCGGCTGGTCAGCGTCGATTCCCAGGCGTTTCTTGCGCTCGGCTTCGTAATCCGACCAGTTGCCCTCAAACCAGCGCACCTGCGATTCGCCTTCGAAGGCCAGTATATGCGTGCAGACGCGGTCCAGGAACCAGCGGTCGTGACTGACGATCACCGCACAGCCGTTAAAGCTCTCGAGAGCATCCTCTAGGGCGCGCAGGGTGTTCACGTCTAGGTCATTGGTCGGCTCGTCGAGCAGAATGAGGTTCGCGCCTTCTTTGAGCACCTTAGCCAGATGGACTCGATTTCGTTCGCCTCCAGAAAGGTTCTTCACCAGCTTCTGCTGGTCGGAGCCAAGAAAGTTGAAGCTGGCGACATAAGCACGGGAGTTGCGCTTTCGCCCTCCCAGGTCTAGCTGCTCTTCCCCGCCTGAAATTTCCTCCCAAACCGTCTTGTCACCGTCCAGGGTATCCCGGCTCTGGTCCACGTAGGCGAGATTGACCGTCTCGCCCAGGCGGACTGTGCCCTCATCCGGCTTTTCCTGGTCTGTGACCAGACGCAACAAGGTAGTCTTCCCTGCTCCGTTAGGCCCGATGACGCCCACGATGCTGCCCGGCGGTATGCTCAACGTCAGATCATCAAGCAGCAGCCGCTCGCCGTAACCTTTGGAGACACCTTCGAACTGGATAACGATATCGCCCAGGCGCGGGCCGGGCGGGATATAGATCTCCTGGTCTTCGCGGCGCTTTTCATACTCCTGGCTGAGCAAGCGCTCGTAGGCGGTGTAGCGAGCCTTACCCTTGGATTGGCGCGCCTTGGGTGACATGTGGATCCACTCCAGCTCGCGCTCCAGGGTGCGGAGGCGCTTGCTCTCCTGCTTCTCTTCCCGGCGCAGGCGATCCTGTTTTTGTTCCAACCAGGAAGAGTAGTTGCCTCGCCAGGGGATGCCGAAACCGCGATCCAGCTCCAATATCCAGCCAGCCACATTATCCAGGAAATAGCGGTCGTGGGTCACGGCGATGACCGTGCCCTTGTACTGCTGCAAGTGGTGTTCCAGCCAGGCTACCGATTCTGCGTCCAGGTGGTTAGTGGGTTCATCCAGCAGGAGGATATCCGGCTCAGTGAGCAACAAGCGGGTGAGGGCCACCCGCCGCCTCTCGCCGCCCGAGATCACGGCAATGGGTGTGTCTCCTGGAGGGCAGCGCAGGGCATCCATAGCTTGCTCCAGCCGGCTGTCCAGCGTCCAGGCGTCGTGCTTCTCCAACTCCTCTTGCAAGCGGGCCTGCTCGACGATCAGTGCGTCGAAATCGGCATCTGGCTCGGCAAAACGGGCGTTGATCGCCTCGTACTGGGCCAGGGAGTCCATGATCGGCTGAACCGCCTCCTCAACGACCTGCCGGACGGTTTTCTGCGGGTCGAGAGCAGGTTCCTGCTCCAGCAACCCCACAGTGTAACCTTTAGAAAGAAAGACCTCACCCACATAATCCCGGTCCACCCCAGCCATGATACGCAGCAAGGTGCTCTTACCGGCACCGTTCAGCCCCAACACCCCGATCTTGGCACCATAATAAAAGCCCAGGGAGATATCCCGCAGGACTTGTCTGTTGGGCGGGTAGATGCGCCCTACACGCGCCATGGAATAGATGACTTGATCTGTCATAAAGTGATCTCCTGCGCACTACCGTGCGCAATTACGAACCTGAAGAAACGTTTGTTGTGCGCCACAACTCTCGTGCGCAATTACGAACCTAGAGAAATGTTGGTTGTGCACCACAACCCTCGTGCGAAATTACGAACCTAGAGAAACGTTGGTTGTACGCCACAACTCTCGTGCGCAATTACGAACCTAGAGAAACGTTGGTTGTGCACCACAACCCTCGTGCGCAATTACGAACCGGGAGAACTGTTTGTTGTGCGCCACGAAAGTGGCGCGTGCACACTTGCATGCACCCTGTGAGCGTTAATCATCCCATCCTTTACCATAATCTATTATCGAGTAAGCCTTCCATAAGCTCTCTAACACATCGATCCCGAGCGAATCCTCAAAAGCGTGAACACTGGACCAGGGCCATCCAGACATCAGTTCCACATAGCCATGCTTGATGGGGTTGTAGTGAATGTAGTTCACCGACGCCCAATAATGCCTTTCGTTACGGATCATTCTGTCGCTGTAACGATACCAAACGCGGCGCCCAGGTGTTTCCTGCATGCCGTTTGCTTTTGTCGCGGTGCGGCTATGGGCCTTTCTTAGCGGCTCGCTTATACAGGTGATATCCTCCAACTCTAGCAACATATGATAATGATTGGGAAGAAATATCCAAGCTTGGCAAACCAATCCAGCCCTGCTAAAAGCTGCCAGGACTTCATCAGTTAGCATGGACAATAGAGTCGGCGTGTCAAAAATCCGGCGATGTTCATAACAGGCGGCCGTAATCAGATATACACCAGGAATGCCCTTAAAGTGGGGTGGAGAGTGAAGCGGATAGCCGCGCGCCTTGCGAGCCGCGACAATCGCTCGGCGCTCTTCCGGGGTCATTTTACGATATTCGTACATTACTATACTCGAGGCAATTACGAACCTGAAGAAACGTTTGTTGTGCGCCACTTATGAATGCTTGCGCACTACTGTGCGCAATTACAAGCCTTATAGTGTTAGTGCGCACTTACGTGCGCTACAACAAACGAGCTGTTATTTCAGCATGGGCATCTTGATGCCTTGACGCTTTGCGGCTTGGATGGCGATCTCGTAGCCAGCGTCAGCATGGCGGACGACGCCCATGCCCGGGTCGGTGGTGAGGACGCGCTCCAGGCGGCGAGCAGCCTCAGGCGTGCCATCAGCCACAATCACCTGCCCGGCGTGCTGCGAGTAACCAATCCCCACCCCTCCACCGTGGTGGAAGGAGACCCAGGTAGCCCCACCCACGGCATTGATCAGGGCGTTGAGGATAGGCCAATCGCTTACGGCATCCGTGCCATCGCGCATACCCTCCGTCTCCCGGTTGGGGGAAGCTACGCTGCCAGCGTCCAGGTGGTCGCGCCCAATGACGATGGGCGCCTTAACTATGCCCTCTGCCACCAGATTGTTGAATACCAACCCAGCCGCGGCGCGCTCCCCGTAGCCCAGCCAGCAGATGCGTGCTGGCAAACCCTGGAAAGGAATTTTCTCGCGCGCCATGCGCAGCCAGCGGTGCAGGTGCTCGTCTTCGGGGAATAGCTCCATCACAGCTTCGTCAGTTTGATAAATATCCTGCGGGTCGCCGGAGAGCGCTACCCAGCGGAAGGGTCCCTTGCCCTCGCAGAATAGGGGACGGATATAAGCGGGCACAAAGCCCGGGAATTCGAAAGCATCCGTCACACCTTCATCATAGGCTCGCTGGCGCAGGTTGTTGCCATAGTCAAAGACCTCTGCCCCGCGGCGCTGGAACTCCAGCATGGCCTCCACATGGCGGGCCATGGACTGCATCGAGCGGCGGGTAAATTTCTCAGGATCATTTCTGCGCAGGTCATCCGCCTCAGCCACGCTCAAGCCCGAGGGCACGTACATGAGCACATCGTGTGCGGGAGTCTGGTCGGTGACTACATCGGGGATCACACCTCGCAAGACCAGCTCTGCATAGACATCTGCCGCGTTGCCAATCAAGCCGATGGATTTTGGCTCCTCGTTATCCCGCGCCTCCTCGACCAGGGTCATTGCCTCTTCTAGGGTGTCTACCACGACATCCACATAACCGATCTCAAGCCGGCGCTGGGCGCGCGCTGGGTCCACTTCAACAATCAAGCCGACGCCCTCGTTCATGGTGATCGCCAGAGGTTGGGCACCGCCCATACCCCCCAGTCCGGCAGTAAGTACAAATTTTCCTTTGAGAGACGACCAGCCTCGCAGACGGGCTAGCGAGCCGAGCGTCTCATAGGTGCCCTGCAGGATGCCCTGCGTACCGATGTAAATCCATGATCCGGCAGTCATCTGCCCGTACATCATCAGCCCTTTGGCGGCCAATTCGTCAAAATGCGCTTGCGTCGCCCAGTGCGGGACCAGGTTCGAGTTGGCGATCAACACGCGCGGTGCATCAGGGTGGGTCTGGAAGACTGCCACCGGTTTGCCGGATTGCACCAGCAGGGTCTCGTCATTTTCTAGCTCGCGCAAAGCTTGTAAAATGGCTTCGAATGCGTCCCAGTTGCGCGCCGCCTGCCCCCGCCCGCCATACACCACCAGATCTTCAGGGCGCTCGGCAACCTCTGGATCCAGGTTATTTTGTATCATGCGATACGCTGCTTCAGCCAGCCAAGACTTGCAGGCTCGCTGCGTCCCACGTGGGGCCCGTACCACCCTTGGAGCAGACATAAACCCTCCTCACATAAGAATTTTAGAATCTTCCAGATTGAGCGGAGGAATTTCCAATAATCCTCAAAGAGTTACCTACTCATGTGCCATCTGTTCCACCATCAAGTGTCCGGAGGTGCTGGAACACTTGACGCGGAACAGCTTAAAAGGGAAACCCTCCCAAGATGATTATAAGCCGGGAGGGCGAGACATGGCAAATGGTTTGGGCTACGCAATCATGCCCAAACCATATCGCTTGTATTTCGGTTAGACAACCTTACAGGCTCGTTTTAATCAGCAGGAGCAGCTTCTTGTTTCCGAACATGCGCAAAGTTCGTACCCTTTAGAATCTCAACCAGCTTGGCCTGGGCCTCGCACCACACTGGACGGATTGGGCAATCGTCACCGAATACACACGAGACGCCATTATCACCCACACACTCATTGAGGAAAATGGGCCCATCGATGGCTTCGACGACTTCTAAAAGGGTGATCTGCTCTGCCGGACGTGCCAGCGAGACACCACCGCGCGCACCACGTGAGGTGTGCAAAAGTCCGGCAACGGATAATTGCGATACGATTTTGGCCAAGAATGAGGGCGGGATGTGCTGATCTTCGGCGATCTGGCTTGTGGCTGCCCGTTGTTCGCCATTAAGTTTCGCCAGGTAGTGTACAGCTCGTACGGCGTAGTCAGCCTGTTTTGTGATTTGCATTGTTAATACTCCCTTTTCGGTCTTACGGGTCAGATTTATCAATGATATTTTAGACTTATTTTAGCCAATTAACAAGTGACAGAGATCATTTTAATCGGATGACGGTTGTCGTAAAACCATGACTTGTTTTTTGGGGTAGGTGCACTATTGAAGAATGCAGATTCGTGCTTACAATTGCGTTAGAATGGGCCGCTCTCAAACCCTATGCACTTTTTCAATATAGTTAGATATGGTAAGATAAGCGCGCTTGGGAGTCGATCATTATTAACCAATTACTTACAAGGAATTTTTTAAATTTAGCCAAGATTTTGGCGACTCGCGCTGAGATATGCGCCAGACCATGTGCAGCTATTTTTGATAGTCATTAACAAAGGAATCCCACCATTATTGAGATGGATTTTATTCATCTGGAGGCTTGATTTATTATGAAACAGATCTGTGTCGTTGGTGTAGGGTATGTAGGTGTTGTTACCGCGGCCTGTTTTTCCGACCTCGGTAATCAAGTGATTGCCCTGGATATCAACGAAGAAAAAATTGAAGGGCTAAAGCGCGGGGTGATGCCGATCTACGAGCCAGGTTTGCAAGACTTGATTGAGCGGAACATGCGCAGCGGTCGCCTGACCTTCACAACATCCTATGCAGAGGGATTGGAAGGTAGCGAGTTCGTCTTCATCGCAGTAGGGACCCCATCTGGCGTGGACGGCGAGGCCGACCTGCGATATGTTGCAGCCTCGGCTCGCTCCATTGCTGAGAACATGACCGCCCCACTAATCGTCATTAACAAATCGACCGTCCCTGTGGGCACTGGCGACTGGGTTGCAGATATCATCCGCAGCAACCAGCATGCTCCAATCCCATTCTCTGTCGTTTCTTGCCCAGAGTTCTTGCGAGAAGGGTCGGCTATCAGCGATTTCATGCAGCCGCACCGCACGGTGCTCGGCTCGCTGGACAAAGAGGCGGCTGAGAAAGTGGCCCAGCTGCACCTGA
>DATCYX010000214.1:0-2283 GCA_036526235.1 Anaerolineales bacterium
TGGGGAACTCTGGCAAAAGCAATGTCCATCATGTGCGCGGTGCGCCCGTCGCGATAGTGCACCGGATTGCCAATCAGGTTGCCCTGGCTGTCCAGCAGACCAAAATCCACACCCCAGGTGTCCAGGCCAATGCTGGCAGGATTGAGCGCTTTGCCCTTCTCTATTCCTTCTTGAATATCTCCCCACAGGCGTAAGAAATCCCAATGGAGTGTGCAGTTGACGGTAATTGTTGTGTTGGGAAAACGATGAAGTTCTTCCGACGCCAGTTGCTTGCCGTCGAAATGCACCGCCATTACTCGGCCTGATTCGGCTCCTATATCGATGGCTAGGACTGTTGTGGCAGGCAATATTAACCTCGTTGCGCCAACACCTGATTTTCGTAGGCGCGAATTTCATCCAGAAAGGTCATGCCAACCGGCACGTTTTGCTGCAAACAATAGCTATCCCAAATTGCACCCAACGGCATCCCTTTCAACTCTTCGAGTAGAGCCAGCCGGGCTGTGAAATCTCCAGCCATCTCAAGCGCACGCATCTGCTCGGTGGGCTCCAACAAGGCCATAAGCAGCGCCCGCAGTGCGTTGCGCGCCCCGATAGCCCAGGCGGCAATGCGGTTGATGCTGGCATCGAAGAAATCCAGGCCAATATGTACACGGTCCAGATAGTTGCCACGCACAATTTCACCCATCATCGCCTGCAGCTCGTCCGTCAAGGTGACCACGTGGTCGCTATCCCAGCGCACGCCGCGGCTGATGTGCAGCAGCAGTTCCGGAACGTACAGCAGCACCGCTGAAATTTTGTCGGCGATGGATTCTGTGGGGTGAAAATGACCGGCATCGAGACAAAGCAATGTCTGGTTGGCTGTGGCGTAGCCCAAATAAAATTCGTGAGAGCCGACAACGTAGCTTTCAGAGCCGATACCGAATAATTTACTTTCCACCGAATCCAGGTTGTAGCGCCGGTCCGTTGGTTCGGTGAGGATTCTGTCCAGCGAATCACGCAAGCGCCGGCGTGGTCCCAGCCGATCCACCGGGGTATCTTTATAGCCGTCTGGGATCCAGATATTGGTGATGGCAGGCGTGCCCAGTTCTCGCCCGAAATGCGCTCCAATCACCCGGCTGGCAATACAATGCTCAATCCAAAATTGACGGATACCAACATCAGGATGGGATAGCGTGAAGCCATCATCAGCCAACGGGTGCGAAAAACAAGTTGGGTTGAAATCTATTCCGTGATTGTTCTCCTTTGCCCAATCCACCCACCTGGCGAAATGTTTTGGTTCAATCTCGTTACGCGGCACCTTATTGTCTGTTTCCAGGTAGATTGCATGCAAGTTGAGGCGATGAGTGCCGGGAATGAGGCTGTAGACTTTATCTAAGTCCTGGCGCAGTTCATTGGGCGTGCGTGCTTTACCCGGATAATTGCCCGTTGTCATAATACCACCGCTCAAACCTCGATCCGGGTCTTCAAAACCGACCACGTCGTCACCCTGCCAGCAGTGCAGGCTGATAGCGATATCGGCAAGCCGTGCCATTGCTTCTTCCGTGTTCACACCGACAGCCGCATATCGCTCTCTGGCCTGTTTGTACGCCTGCTCAATCTGGGTTGTGGTTGGTTGTTGGTTCATGACTGCTCCCGTGTACTTGTGGGGTGATTATTCCGGAATCACCCTAAAAAGCTTTCATTTTCTGTAATGTGTTGCAGCACTGGTCGCCTCCTCTAATCCAGGTGAAAATACTCTTCCAGCTCAAGGAAAGTCTCATCAGGACGAGCGTTGGCATCGATGAAATGGGACATGAATTTCTGCCAGCGCGTGTTTACCTCTTTGGCGGCCATTTTAGCCTGGGCAACGGCAAGGCTCTCATCGGTTTCAAAATAGCCGAAGATCAGTCCGTCTGAACGCATGAATAATGAATAATTATGCCAACCGGCTTCGCGTAGCGCGTCCAGCATTTCTGGCCAGACGTGCTTGTGTTGTTCTTTGTAATCTGCAAGACGGTCTTGCCTGACTTTGAATTGAAATCCTACCCGTTTCACGGCTCATCCTCTCCTAGTCGTCCATGTTATTCGCGAGGTAGATGAATGTTGGGTACCGGGTGTAATACCCGATACCCAACTGACATGTTATAAAAGGTCTTACGGATTGACCGCTGCGTCGATGTTGTCGGCGTTGTACTTGCTGAAGGGTCCCATCAAGACGCGTAAGCCTACATCACGGGTGGGGTCTTTGGTAATGGTGTATTCGCCCATCCGCCCGGCTTCGAACTGCTCGCCTTCCACACCTTG
>DATCYX010000215.1:0-6171 GCA_036526235.1 Anaerolineales bacterium
GCTCAATATGCAACCTTTACCTTTCGGATTTTGGTTAAAGAGCCAAAGTCCACGATTGCTTATATTGCTGGGGGAAGACGGGGTCTGGGACGACCCGGTAGCCAGGGATAAGCTCCACACCTATCGGTGTCTACCAATTTCCGGAATTCACCAACCGCGTGTGTTACGGAAACCGAACGATGCAGATCGTTGACTCGGAGATTTAAATTTGCTATATTAGACTTCTTGCATAAGTAACAATTGTGCCATAATAGGCACATGAGATACGAAGAAATTAAAGGGCGAAGCGATAAAGACTTCAAACGGCTGACAGGGATCGAACACAAAACCTTCCGACAGATGGTCACTGTACTGGAAACTGAGATGCCAAGTTTTGGGCGTCCGCCCAAGTTGAGTCGAGCAGATCAATTGCTGATGACGCTGATGTACTGGCGAGAATATCGAACTCAATTTCATATTGCCCAAGCCTATGGTATCAGTGAATCTGCTGTTTGCCGGACCATCCAGAAGATCGAAGAGGCGTTGATTAGCTCTGGTCAATTTCGACTACCTGGTAAGAAAGCACTGCAACCGAGTGATACGGTGATCGAGATAATTGTCGTGGATGCCACGGAGCAGCCGATTGAACGTCCCAAAAAAAGCAACGACGGCACTACAGTGGCAAGAAGAAACGTCACACACAGAAAGCGCAAGTAATGGTCAATCTGCGTAGCATGGAAATCATCGCAACCGCTTTTGGCAATGGCAGCACACATGATTTTCGCTTGTTCAAAGAAAGCTATGCTGGTATGGCTCAAGACATCCTTTGTTTAGCCGATACGGGCTATCTAGGTATCGACAAATTTCATGCCAACAGTCAAATCCCTGCCAAGAAATCCAAACTTCATCCCTTGACTGCCGAGCAGAAATCTGCCAATCGGGATCTGGCTCGCCAGCGCATTTTCTGTGAACATGTCATTGGTAGATTGAAGGTTTTCCGCATCTTGAGTGACCGCTATCGTAATCGTCGCAAAAGCTTCAATCTACGCTTCAACTTGATCGCTGCTATCTACAACCTTGAACTTCATGCGAAACCCTGACTTTTGCAAGAGGTCTAATAAATAATTGTTGTGGAGGTATTGGGTATAGCCTCTTTGACTATATAATGCTCTGCCTCACTCGTATTGAATGGCTTCCAAGATGCGAGTCCGTGAGGCGCGTAAAGTGGGCAGGAATGCTGCCAGTTGGGAGGTCAGGAAAGCGATCAATAAAGCCTCAAAGATGTTTTCTATCGGCAGTACATAGGTCAGACGGTAGCCAGACATGCTGGCCATCGCGCTAAGGAAAAGTCGGGAAAGGACAGCGCCAAACACCAAGCCCATCAATCCGCCTATCAAGCCCATTAACGCTGACTCAGACAAGACCATGCGCACTACCTGACCACGCGTCATGCCGACTGCGCGCAACATACCAATCTCCTGCGTGCGCTCCATGACATTCATGGTGAGCGTATTTGTGATCCCCATAAAGCCTACCAGCATTGCAATTAATGCAAGCACGTCAAACATACGGAATGCCTGCTGCATGAGGGTGGAAATTCGTCCCAATAGAGTCTCGTTTGAGATTATCACCAGATTTTCTCCTTTTCCATAGCGGGAATCAATCTCCTCGCCCACTGCGTCAGGGGAAGTGCCTGGTGTTACCTTTATCAGCAGCGTGTTTGCCCCACGTAGCCGGAAGTAGTGCTCCATATCATTCCATGATCCATTGATAACCATACCCTGGTTAGAAAAATCAACTGTGACAGCTGCGACGGTGAAAGGTGTTTCCCCCAGGCGGGTCTTAATCAGCAGACGGTCACCGGGTGCCAGGCCATGCTTCTCGGCGATCACACTGGAGATGAAGACATGCCCGCCACGCAGAATATTATTTATAGATTCTGAGTCGGATTGGCTGAAAACAAAGCTGGTGACATGTGTATAAGAGGCTGGGGAAAATGCCATAAAGTTGACCGTTTCCCAGTCATTACCAGGCCGCCGCCACTCGATCTCAAAATAACGCACTGGTGCGACTGCCTCCACCCCTGGCACCACCTCAATGCGCCGGACGATATTCTCTCGAATGGGAACCAAAGATGTCACATAGATATCGCCACCGATGTAGCCCTTTAGCCACTCATCCAGGTCTCCTTTGAAGGAATCGGTCATCACCCAAACAATCACTATCATTGCGACACCGATCATCAATGCGGCGACCGTAAGGGTGGTTCTCAAGCGTGAGCGTTGAATATTTCGGCTGCCCAATTGACCAACGCGTCCAAACAGAACGATCATCAACGGGCGGGCGGTGCGCTCCCATACAGAGAAGCTTATAGGGATAACTAGCGTCCCACCCAGGAAAAGAGCAAATACCATTAGGCTTCCAAAACGAAACTGTGGGTCGTTGGGAAAGGGATTGAACACCAATCCCCACCCAGCCGCAACCAACAGAGCAATCCCTGCAGTCCATCCATAGCGGATTAGCCAGCCCTGATTCACAAGGACCCGCACGCGCAGCGCTTCCAGTGGAGAGACACGTCCTGCTCTCAAGGCGGGGAGTAACGCTGCAGCTACCGCTACGAGCACCCCAATCGTAAAGGCAATCACCATAAGGTCTTGCGGTGCCTGGGCCTGAGGGATTTCTTGTGCCATTATGACAGCCATCAGTTGCGAAAGCCCACGTGCCATCAGCAGACCCAAGCAAATACCTAGTAAAGAACCCACGGCGCCCATTGAAAAGGCCTCCACCAGTACCTGAAAGGCCACCTGTAGGCGTGTCATGCCAAGCGTTCGTAACATGCCAAATTCGCGCGTACGCTCGACCACAGTCATAGAAAAGGCATTGTAGATCAGGAAAGCGCCCACGAAAAGCGCCATAGCGGACAAGAAATTTAAACCAATTTGGTAGTTGCTGAGCATCTGGGTCATGCGTTTCCCCTGTGAGGCTGGATATATCACAGAGTATGAGTCACCCAGGTAAGACAACAGGCGCAGACGCTCGCTCTCCAGTTGGTCGCTGGACAACCCAGGCGACATAACCAGGTCGACCTGATCGATCTCGTCGCTGCGATCGAACAATCTTTGGGCGGTGCCGAGGGGCATCACACCGAAGGCGCCATTATTCAATTGTCCCGGACCTTCTCTCTCTATCAAACCAACGATGCGCAGCTTCTCAACTTGCCCGGCGGCAACAAATTGGATATATTTGCCGATTTCGAGCTCATTTTGGTCGGCATATGACCTGACCAACACCACCTCATCCGCCAATAGATCAGGGGAAAGGAATCGCCCTGCGACAATGCTGTAGTCGCGCGCTTGGCTATCCCGAAGTGGGTCAATGCCATATAACAGCAATCCTCCCAAACTAGTACCGAAGAAGCCCAAACTGATATCGTCACTTTGCTTGTTATTGGCAAGCACTGTCTGTACTTGCAGAGATGGTAGGGCTGCAAAAACACCAGAAAACTTCTCCATGCGCTGTGCAGTGGTTTCTGGGATGCCGCGCCCATCGGCCTCCCTGCTGGTAATGATCAGGTCGGCTTTCCCAGATGTGTTTTCAAACAACTGCGTGACGGAGTTCAAGGCAGTTTGGTTGGTTACGCCAATGCCAATAATTGCAGCTACACCCAGGACGATGCCGAATGTGCTTAACAAGACCCGCATAGGGCGGGTGGTTAAGGAACGTAGGGAAAGCAAACGCAGGAGATTCATCAAAAGATGATTTATTCACCCAGTTTAGTCATGCGCTCGATGATCTGATGAAGCTTATCGGTCAGCGGGGTAAGTGGCAAAAAGCGTAGCTCGCCATCTATGTGCCCATCGCGCAGAAACACGACTCGGTCGGCATACATAGCCGCACGAGGATCATGGGTTACTACAACGATAGTCTGTTCCAGCTCATCGCAGGATTTTCGTAACAATTCCATAATCGCCGTACCGGTCTTCGAGTCAAGATTGCCGGTGGGCTCATCTGCCAGCACGATAGCGGGCTCAGTGACCAGGGCCCGCGCCAGGGCCACCCGCTGCTGCTCGCCGCCGGAGAGCTGTTCTGGTTTGTGCCATCGACGGTCGCTCAGCCCGGTTAACTGTAGCAGTGTATTTATCCGTTGCTGATATCCTTTAAGATTCTTACCATCGATTAACAGTGGCAGTGTGATGTTCTCCTCTGCAGTGAGTGTGGGCAGCAGATTGAAGAACTGGAAGACGAAACCAATATTGCGTCTGCGTAACAGGGTCACCTTCTTGTCCTTCAGTTGAGATAACCGGGCCCCTGCCAGGTAAACTTCTCCACCGGATGGCTGGTCGAGCCCGCCGACCAAGTGCAATAAGGTCGATTTGCCACTACCGGAGGGTCCCATGATAGCGACAAACTCGCCCTTTTCCACCAAGAAATCAACTCCTGCCAGAGCGTCTACTCGTTTGGTGCCCATTTGATATTGTTTTTTTAAGTCATTAGTTTGCAGAACTGGCATCTGTCGCTCCCTCTTGAACCGCGCTAGCTGGCTGGCTGCCGTCATTCAGGTAGACTAGCCCTTTGTACCCGTCCACCTCTACCAGTGAGCCATCCGGCAGATTCATAGCAGTGGGGACCGAGACTACGGCTGGGATGCTATATTCGCGGGCGATGATTGAGCTGTGTGACAGGATTCCACCCGACTCTGCAATGACTGCTCCAGCGTGAGCGAACAGGGGCGTCCACCCCACATCTGAGTAGGGAATAACGAGCACGTCGCCTGGCTCAAGTTTGTGAAACTCATTCAGCCCGTGGATAACTTTCACACGTCCAGCATAATAGCCCCCAGATGTTGGGATGCCTTGCAGCTTTTGGGCATTGGCAGGAATGAGCGGGGGTATCGTGTCTCCGCGAATCACATCGGGGACTTGCGCATGCCGACTACGCTCCATCTCGTCATTGCGTTGCGTAACCAGAGCGGCAAAGTCTTTCCCATCTGCATCACCTTTCACCCAAGAGCGCAATTCTTCCATGTATAGCAGGAATATATTCTCCCAGGAAGGCAACAGGCCATTAACCGTCAGAATTGTTCCAAGGGCGTGAAAGTGGTCGCGCAGCAACATGAGAGTAAAGGTATATAGAGAGCTATACATTTCGCGGAAGAGGCTGAACTGACGGGCGCGCTGGTAAATGAAGCGCAGGTAAAAAAAACTCAAGCGCTTGGTCTTAAGATCCTGCAAGCCAATTTTACTGACCGATTGCTTATCTCGTGGACTGAAATCACAGACTAGACGCAGGATCAAATCAGGCGATTCGCGCCAGGGTATGCTAGTAAAATCCACCGTGCTATCGCTCAGGTGTCCAAATCGGTCAAGGAATTGGTAAAAATCTCTGCGAAAATCCGATAAGCTAGCTTCCAGTTCCAGGGCTTGCAAGTTGCCTTGTTTTAGTTCGTGCTGAAGCTGCGGCTCAAGGGTCTGGTATTGGACGTGTAAATTGGCCAGGTGCAGGTTCGGGTCGAAGGCTTGCATGCTCTCCCATCGGTCCGTGAGGTCAAACTGACTGGGATCCACCCCCCGGTTTTTTAAATGGCTGCGTAGCAAGCCATTATAAATCTGCATGAGCAAGATGCTCATAATCGTATTGTAGCTGATCTTCTCCTGCAGACAAACGATCTGATCTACCCGTTCTAGCAGGTCTTCGGGATGATCATAAGCCGTCAGTGGTCCGGAAAATGCGCGCGCTTCCTGGCGCAGGATGGGATAATCCCGCTCGGCGCGATGCCCAAAGCGTAGCTTATCCAAAATGAAGCGGATTACCTGAGGAGCTTTTGGCAAAAATGAGAGGCCTGGCATAAACTTTGGTCGGCTCACACCCGGCGGCAGTACGCCCATCATGCGCTCCAGGGAGTCGCGTGGCATACCCAGGCTGGCAAAAACGCGGCCAAACTGCCCCATGTTGTAGTACGCACGGTAATGAAAGGCTTTCACAAGGCGCGCTGGCTCAATTTGAGTATTGCTCACCAATTCATTTAGAATGCGCACCCACTGGCCTGTATGTATCGGGATTGAGATCGACCAAACCATGGGTTTGATGAGCCCTGGCGTCATCTCACGTGCAATCTGATTGTTGTAGACATCGCCTTCTTGAAGGGAAGTGATATCCCTAAGCTGTACCCAATACAATGAGCGCCCATCGTAC
>DATCYX010000216.1:0-5744 GCA_036526235.1 Anaerolineales bacterium
TTCGACCAGCATGCGATGAAAAGGGATGACATCGTCGTCGGTAAATGCTCTGAGCGTCAATCGCGAGGTTGCCAGCTGCGGTATTTTCATGTGGGTTGGCGCTTTCCTGCGTATCGGAGGAAACTGCCCAATCAATCTTGACCTGAGCTACCCAGTCCCATGCCTGTTTCAAAGGAAATGTGTATTTGGGTTGGATTTTCTATAATTTAACGTTTCAGATTGTCCGGCCCATATTCAGTTTACAAAATCTTGCAGGCAAAGTCAACAAATTGCATCCCCCGATAAATCACTAAGTGCATGCTAGCGCTACAGCTTCTATTTTTCTAGGCTTCCAATCGCTCCAGAACCACCCTTTGGATATCTGCCTGCACCATTACGGGAGGCTGAGCGGCGTCGATTTTCACCCAACGTTGCGGCTCGTCCTGGGCCAACTGGAAGTAACCCTGACGCACGCGCTGGTGGAAGGCCAGGTCATACGCGTCCAGGCGATTCCACTCGCCGCTTTTGGTGCGCCGCCGCAAGCCTTCTTCTACATCAATATCCAGCAACAAAGTCAGGTCGGGCTTCAAGCCCCCGGTAGCGAACTCCACAATGGCGCGCAGGCGCACCATGTCGACCTGGTGGCCATATCCCTGGTAAGCCAGGGTCGAATCGGCGTAGCGATCGCAGACCACAATACCCCTTCGGGCCAGTTGTGGGCGGATAACCTGCTCAACGAGCTGGGCGCGCGAGGCCTGGAAGAGCAAGATTTCGGTGCGCGGATGCATGGCTGTATTCTCTAGATTGGAGAGCACCGAGCGCACCTGATCGCCAATGGCGGTGCCTCCTGGCTCGCGCGTGGCCAGCACGCTGGAGCCGCGCTGGCGCAAGAAGTTGACCAGCAGGCCCGCCTGGGTGGATTTTCCGCTGCCATCAGGACCTTCAAGGGTAATAAACACCTATCCCTCCAACCCCCTCTTCATCTTACTAGGGAAGGTAAGAAGAGAACACCCCGGAAAATGGAGCTTTGCATGGACAATGCGCACCCCAAGCTACTCGCGGAAGATGCGCACCCGGCGGCGAGGCTCTTTTCCGTAAGAATGCGAGAGCAGGTTAGCCTGGCGAGCCATCTGGTGTTGCAGTCGGCGCACCCCAGACGAGGCCGGTGACAGCTCCACCCAGCGCTCCCCGTTCAGCACAGCGCTGATCGCCGCCATGGTCTCCTGGCGGATGCGATCTTCACCCATCTCGTCTGGCTGTTCCTCAGCCAGGTTGAATAAGCCCATGAGGAACTGCAGCATTTGGTTGATCGTGTTGGCCCGCAACACATAGATGGGCATGCCGCGGTTCTCGGCATCCACTACTGTTCTCTGGCGCTTGCGATAATAAGAGCGCAGCGTGACCAGCACGTCCGCCTGCCCGGGGTCGTTAACCAGCACCACCGGCACGCTCAAGCGGCGGGCAGCCTGACTCAAGCGATTACGCGCCACGCCATAGGCGTAGATGCGCACGGTCTGTAACGGGCCGCGGCTTGCTCTATCTTCAGCGGTGTAGGCAGGTGGTTGAGACTCAGCCGGGTACTCATCGCGAATCGCTTGGGGTGAATAAGCTCGTCCACCATTGGTATGCTGGCGGCGCAAACCTTGCTGTTGAGAATAGGCCCTGGCCGGCTGAACAGGTTTCTCAATCTGGATGCTCCCAGACTCATCTCGCGAGCGAATCTCTGGGGATAGTGGGAAACCTCGCAGCAGGGCATCCACAGAGGCGGCTACATCCTCGTGCACCGCCAACCGCTGGCGGGTCTGGATCTCAATGAGCACATCGAAGGTGGGCGGCGAGCGCCGTTCCAAAACCGTCTTTTGGGTGCCACGCCGGCGGGCTTCCTCGTCGGACAAGGTGACCGACTCGATACCCCCTACCAGGTCGGAGAGGGTTGGGTTCAGCAGCAGGTTCTCCAGAGTGTTGCCGTGAGCAGTGCCGATTAATTGCACGCCGCGCTCCGCGATCGTGCGCGCGGCAGCCGCCTCTAATTCGCGCCCGATCTCATCGATAATGATCGCCTCCGGGTTGTGGTTCTCCACCGCTTCGATCATCACCTCGTGCTGCAAGGAGGGTGTGCTGACCTGCATGCGGCGGGCACGGCCTACAGCCGGGTGAGGCACATCCCCATCGCCGCCGATTTCGTTGGAGGTATCCACAATCACCACGCGCTTGCTCTCCGCCAGCAATCTAGCAGCCTCACGTAACATGGTGGTCTTTCCCACGCCGGGGCGTCCCAACAGAAGCAGACTCTTCTCACCCTCGATCAAGTCCTTAATGATGTCAGTGGTGCCATAGACAGCGCGCCCAACACGGCAGGTTAGCCCGACAATGTGTCCACGGCGGTTGCGAATAGCAGAAATGCGGTGCAGGGTACGCTCCAGCCCGGCGCGGTTATCCGCATCGAACGCACCAATGCGCTCGACGACATAGTCGATGTCCTTGTGGGGTACTTCAGTCGGGCTGAGCACCACCTCACGATCCACAAAACGCGCAGTCGGCACGCGCCCCAGATCTAGGATGACCTCCAGCAGGTTATCGCTATCATTCGCATCTGATACTGCTTGTGAAATCGATTGGGGAAGAACGTCGAGTAAAGCCTGTAAATCGTCAGTTATACGTCTTTGCGACATAATATCTAATGGTTCTCCAATTGTGCCGCCGCCCGTCCCCCGTTTTGAGGTGATACAGCCTGGGTTTGCCTAATCGGTGCGGTCACCTCGGGGTGGCCGCCTTCCAGGTTCGGCAGCGACACGGCGCGTAGCGCTTTCTGGGGGATGGCAAGATGTTTGACCATCATCGCCTGGCGCTGGCTGGGTTCTGCTCCCAGCTCCTCAATGGTCGATTCCAGCCAAGCTTGGTATGAGCGCACGCACAAATATACCGGCCGGGAGAGACGGTTTGGCAGGTTTGACAGCAGTTCTGCCAGCCTACTGGTCACATCTTTTAGATCGGGGTCGACAAACGGCTGCGCCCAGATACCTCTATGCCCATACTTGAGCTCCACATAAGCCAGCAGTTCGTCTCCTTGACGGTAGATCAGGCCGTTGAGACGCTCAGCGGGGAAGGGTTCAATCTGTTGCACCAGTCCCGGAATGATGTTGGCATACAAAGAGCGCACCGGGATGAGATCCCTATCTGAAGCATGGCGCCAGCCTGCAGAAACAGACGGCATGGTCGGGCTTCCCTTCAATTGCCAGATTCGCTGGCGCGCATAAATGGCAAAACCGGCCTGGTGCAGCGCCTCAAATGCCTGGGTATTCTCATCCACGTCGGCTAACAGGCGAAACGCGCCGCGCTCCACGGCTTGTTTCGAAAGGTGCTCCAGCAGGGATGACAAGTTGTCCGAATCCAAAGCCCCATCAGGGGTCAGGAAGGTCAACTGGGCACATTGCGATCCTAAAGAATGGAGGGACTGCCCGATGAGCTTTTGGTCTTGATCGCCTTCTTCCACGCTCACCGAGGTAGAAATCCCCATGTTTGGCGCGAGGCTAGACAACAATGCACTGGAAATGAGCATCGGTCCACGCGTCAAAACCAGCGAGCTATGTAGAAACACGCTCTGCTGCCGATAGCGGTGCAGTGCAGGCAGATCACGCCAGTCAAACGGACGAATATTCATTTAGATGTTAGTTACAGGTTGAACGTTGAAGAGCGTACACTGAACCTTCAACCTAATAACCTGCAACCATTATAAACCTTCCACCTATAATCTTTCAACCATTGTACCCACTAAATGTAGGAAATAGCGGTGAAAACGGTCATCTCTGGTTAGCTCTGGATGAAAAGAGGTCGCCAGCAAGCGCCCTTGCTGCGCAGCGACAATACGCCCGTCGTCCAGGCGCGCCAGAATCTGGGCATCGCCGGAAACAGACTCGATGAGCGGGGCGCGGATGAATACGGCGTGATATGGCCCTCCATTGGGGGTTATCTGCCGCAGCGCAGCCACATCCAAATCCACTTCAAAGCTGGCAACCTGCCGTCCAAAGGCGTTGCGCTCCACCTTGATGTCCATCAAGCCCAATAAAGGTTGCTGCCGATGGACATCTTTGGAGAGAAATATCGCCCCTGCGCAGGTACCCCAGATCGCTTTTTGCTCGCCAAATCTGCGCAACGGCTCTAGCATGCCAAAGTCGTTCGCCAGCTTGCCAATCGTGGTCGATTCGCCACCAGGGATAATGAGCCCATCCAGGTCTTCCAGCTGCTCAGGAAGACGGACCTCTCGCGTTTCAGCCCCTATCCGGCGAAGCATTGCGATGTGTTCAACAAAATCGCCCTGAAGCGCAAGAACTCCGATCACCATCCGCGCCCAGCGATCAATTCAGACTCTGGAATGCTGGAGATTTGTCTGCCTACCATCGGCTCACCCAGGTTGCGGCTAACCTCAGCCAGGATATACGGGTCGTTATAGTGCGTCACGGCTTTGACGATGGCGGCCGCGCGCCGGGCTGGATCGCCAGACTTGAAGATGCCCGAGCCGACAAACACACCGTCCACGCCTAATTGCATCATCAAGGCAGCATCTGCAGGTGTAGCCACACCTCCGGCGGCAAAATTCACTACCGGAAGGCGACCCAGGCTGCGAGTCTCCAGTATCAGCTCGTAGGGAGCGCCGATCTCCTTGGCGAAGGTCATCAATTCCTCTTCGGGCATATTCTGCAGGCGGCGGATTTCACCCAATACCGAGCGGGCATGGCGCACGGCTTCAACCACGTCGCCAGTGCCGGCCTCGCCTTTGGTGCGGATCATGGCTGCACCCTCGCCGATGCGGCGCAGAGCCTCTCCCAGATTGCGGCAGCCACAAACAAATGGCACCTTAAAAACATGCTTGTTAATGTGATGGGCCTCATCGGCGGGGGTAAGCACTTCCGATTCATCAATATAGTCCACACCGATAGCTTCCAGGATCTGCGCCTCTACGAAGTGACCGATACGGCATTTCGCCATTACCGGGATCGAGACGGAGTCCATAATTTGCAAGATCAATTCTGGGTCGCTCATGCGAGCCACACCCCCATCGGCGCGGATGTCCGCCGGGACGCGCTCCAGCGCCATGACCGCCACAGCACCGGCTTCCTCGGCGATGCGTGCATGCTCCGGGGTAACCACATCCATGATCACGCCACCTTTAAGCATCTGAGCTAGCCCTTTTTTAACGGCAAAAGTTGCGATTTGCTGCTCCATATACCAGACCTCCTGAGTCGAATTCGACTCGGTTTTTTCAACATTCTACCACGCAGCCATAGGCAATGCAATCCGCCACTTTTAGAGCAACTCGATCGCGCCAGTTGGGTCACTGGATGGATGAAATTAAGTATTCCAGTCGGGTCAAGCGGACTACCCATGTAGACCGGTGCTCTTCTGGGAGCAGCAAGTGTAGCACCACGAGAGGGGAAAAATAGTTCAGATCATAGGCAGTACAATCGCCAAAGAATAATTGTATATATTTTTTACACAAATCATCTATAATACATTGACAAAAACGTGACTTTGTAGTATATTTTATATGGATTTGGGTAAACAATATCGCATTTAGTCTGAGATGATTATCGCTGTGGCTGCAAAGACCTGTCCTGAAAATAGAGATCTCGCATAAGAGGAAATCAAATGGCAAATAACAAACTCGTACTCGTCACTGGCGCAACCGGCTATATCGGCGGGCGTTTGGCGCCAGCGCTTATTGAAAATGGATACCAGGTACGCTGCCTGGTGCGCGACCCCTCCCG